>NZ_JBHTSW010000004.1:0-240957 GCF_042794945.1 Rhodococcus sp. NPDC056506
CTCCGAGAAGTTCGCGGCCACAGTCAAATCTGTTTCAGGTGCAGACTGTTCGGTTACAGCGTGACAACCATCTTGCCGGTGTTCGCACCGCGCATCAGGTCGATGAACGCTTGCGGTGCATTCTCCAGGCCTTCGACGATGGTCTCGTCCCACTGAATCTTGTTGTCGGCGAGCCACGCTGCCATATGGGTGCGGAATTCGCCGCCGAGGTGACGGTAGCCGCCCACGAGGAATCCGCGCAGGGTGAGCTGCTTGCCGATCACCAGTGCCAGGTTGTGGGGAGCGGTGGGCTTGTCGGTGGTGTTGTACTGAGCGATGGCTCCGCACAGGGCAATCCGGCCGCCCTGGTTCATGGCATCGATGGCGGCTTCGAGATGTTCGCCACCGACGTTGTCGAAGTACACGTCGATGCCGTCAGGGGCAGCAGCGGCTAGCAGTTCGGTGATCGGGCCGTCGTGGTAGTCGAATGCCGCGTCGAATCCGAGCTCCAGCAGTCGGGCGACCTTCGCCGGCGAACCGGCGCTACCGATAACTCGCTTCGCACCGAGCAACTTGGCGATCTGACCGACGAGCGATCCGACGGCACCTGCTGCGCCGGAGACGAATACGGTGTCGCCTTCCTTGAACTCTGCAACCGCGGTGAGGCCGGCATATGCGGTGAGACCAGTCATGCCGAGGGCACCCAGGTACGCCGTCGCCGGCGCGATGGACGTGTCGGCCGGAGTCACTGCGGATCCGTCGAGGATGGCGTATTCACGCCATCCGAGGCCGTGAACGACCACGTCGCCCACGGCGCGATCAGCCGACTTGGATTCGACGACCTCGCCGACAGCACCACCGTCGAGCGCTGCACCGACCTGGAACGGCGGAAGATAGGACTTCACGTCGTTCATCCGGCCGCGCATGTACGGGTCGACGGAGATGGCGATGTTGCGGACCAGGATCTGGCCGTCTTCGAGTTCGGGGAGTTCTACCTCGGCGGTGGAGAAATTCTCCGGGGTAGGCCAACCGTCGGGGCGTGAAGCGAGATGGATTTCTCGGCTGACAGTAGTGGTGGTGCTCATTCGTCGTCCTTACTTACTTCGAGGGTGACCTCGATGTTGCCGCGAGTCGCGTTGGAGTACGGGCACACCTGGTGCGCCTTCTCCGTCAGCTCGACGGCCTGATCGTGGGGCAGGTGGGGGAGTGAAACTTCCAGCGTCACAGCGAGTCCGAAACCACCTGCACCGTTGGGGCCGATGCCGACTCGCGCGCCGACTGCGGAATCGGCCACGTTGGCCTTCTCGGCTCGGGCGACCATCTGCAGTGCGGAGTGGAAGCAGGCTGCGTACCCGGCGGCAAAGAGCTGCTCAGGGTTGGTGCCTTCGCCGCTGCCACCCATTTCCTTGGGAATGGCGAGACCGAGATCGAGGCGGCCGTCCGAGGTGCGAGCGTGACCGTTGCGGCCTTCGCCGGTGGCAAGTGCTTCTGCGGTGTAGACGATGTTCATGACTTCTTCTTTCCGTCGGAGTGGGCATTGGATGCTTGAAGTGACTCGCCGAGACGAGTGAGAACGTCTCGGAGCTCAGTGAGTTCGTCGTTACTCAGACCAGTGGCGCCTGCGAGCTTGGCCGGGATGTCCTCGGCCTTGCTGCGCAAGGTAGAACCCGACTCGGTCAGATGGATCTCGACGCGACGCTCGTCGGTGGTGAGGCGTCGGCGTTCGATGAATCCCAGGCCCTCGAGCCTCTTGAGCAGCGGCGACAGAGTTCCGGTATCGAGATCGAGTGCCTCGCAGATCTCTCGCACGCCGCGGCCGTCCCGTTCCCAGAGTGTCAGCAGGACGAGGTACTGGGGGTACGTGATCCCCAGGTCGTCGAGCATTGCTCGGTACGCGGCCGTAGTAGCCCGCGACGCCGAATAGAGGGCGAAGCAGACCTGGCGTTCGAGGGCGAGTGGGTTGGTCACAAGAACAACTGTAGCGCACAGTTAAGTTGTGCACAACAAAGAAGTGTCAAACAGACCTGGGGGTGATCAACAGTCTGTCTACGGCGTCGACAGAATCTCGGAGACACGCTCGAGGAAGGTATGCACTGTCCGGGCCGCGGGTGCCGGAAACCTGGTGCGCACTGCCAATCCGTCGTGAGTGCGTGAGAACCAGAACTGAACGTCGTCCGCGCTCGACACGCGACTGAGTTGCTGCGGATTGATCGGCGCGGGCTGTGATTTGCAGGGCTGTGATTTGCAGGACGGCGATTCGCTGGACTGTGATGTACGGGGGCGCGATCCACCAGGCATGCTTCGGTAGTCGGCGTAGGACACCGAGAAGATGTCTCTGCGAGTGGGCGAAACCTCGGGCCCCAAGCTCCGCAACACTTGTCTCGAAGACACGGACGACAGTGAAAGTGACTCGTGGAAAGCGAGATTGACTGCCCGAGCAGTGCTGTGAAGATTGTCCATGCTCGTCACGGTGATGGGCGCATTGGCCACCAGCCAACCGAAGGTGTGGTTGTGTCGCGGTTCTCGACGGGTGTGGACAGGGAACAGTAGGGGTGTGTCCCTCTTGCCGGTCAATTGTGTTGTGGCCAAACCGATCGACGCGAGAATCGCGCCGAACGACGAGTGTCGATGATCGGCGCAGTTCTGGTCGAACAGCTCTGCTTCGCCGGCGTCGAGGAGCATCCGGGTGTCTGTGCCCTGGGGCGACATGGTCCCGGCGGGCAGTCCCAGATCTACGGGAAAATGGGGAGTGTCACCCCCGCATGATCGGAGGAAGGACCGCCAACCCGCAATGCGGTGGTCGCCGGGCTCTGGATCCGCGGTTGCCGATTCACGGAAGCAGTAGTTGAGGAAACTCCCGGGCTCCGGCAAGAGATCCGACGCGATCGGAACACGGTCCGCCCGCGTGTATTCGCGATACAGAGTGCTGATCTCGGTAATTGCGATGCTCATGGACCAACCGTCGCAGATGGCGTGGTCGAATCCGCAGATCACTGTTGACTGGTCCTCGCGGGTGATGGCACCGAGAAAGTACGCGGGAAACGCAAAAGGGTTGCACCATCGATCCAAGCGCTCGCCCAAGAGTTCTCGTACCTGTTCAGGTGTTCGTGCGTCAGCCACTGTTTCCTCACGCAGGCGCAGATCGCCGACGTCGGCGACGTCGACGAACAGTGCCGAGGATTGGCCCGGATCTTCGGCCTGGGAGAACGAGCACGACAGGGCGTCGTGACGGGACGTCCATTCCTCGAAGCTGGCCTTGAGTGCGTCCGTGTCGATGGGGCCGGGAACGTCGAAAGTGGCAGCGAGCCAAGTCGTATCGCCGCGGCTGCCGGCAAGATGCAGCTGCTGATTGGAGGTCGGAGGAACCGGATACGTCGATCCGGTGGAGATGTCGGTCGGCGTCCACTGCAGGATGCGGCCCGGCCGTGCCTCGAACCTGTCGAGAAAAGTGATGTGCATCAGGCGGTCTCCACTTCCTGACGCGCATCCGCCTGACGAACGACGCGGTAGTCGCCGGCATCAGCGACCGTTCTCAGGACGTTGCGGAGATGTCGAAGGTATCGATCCACCGATGTGTGTGCCTGTTCGGTGTCGGGAAAACTGACCATCACATACGTACGGTCCTCCTTCCTGTTGATCCACATCGACAGATCACCCGTCGTTCCAGGTCCACCCAGTGCGCGTGCTTCGAGTTCGTCGTGGTGCTCGGCACCGGGAATGAGGCGCATGTCGATGTACGACACCATCGGCGGGACCGACGTTCCGCCGAAGTCGGATCCGGTCAACTTCGACACCTGGGCGATCACCGAATGAATGGACACGTCCGCAAGTCCCTTCACTGCGACGCGAGCAGCGTGGGCAAGGGGGAGTGCATCGGTGAAGCTCGTGACACCACTCAGCGTGAACGAGACCGGGACGAGATTGATGAACCATCCTTGAGAAGAAAGGTATCTCGGATCGGAGCGAGTACCGACCGCGTTGAGTGCGAAGTAGTTCGCTCTGTCCGCGACCTCGATCTCGGTGAGGGCGAGGGCGGCGAATATCCCCGTGGAGAAGCCGACGCCACTGGCCTTGCACAGCGCTGCGAACGCGGCCGACTCGTCGCTGTCGAGAACGTCGATATGTGTGCGGGTCGACCGGGTCTGCTCGCCCCGCGGCACGCCGAGGTCGAGGGGGAACGTCGGGAGTTGTCCGGCATTGGCGGCGAGAATCGAAATCCACTGCTGCACAGGCGCTGCGGCCAGGTCGAGGTTCCCCGCTGCTGCCCGTTCTTCGCCGCTGTACTCGACATAACTGCCGGGAGAGGGAAGCTGATCGTCGATGCCGGCGCTTTCGGCGATGTACAGGGCACGAAGTTCTTCGACGCCCAGCATCAGCGACAGGCCGTCGGTATGCGAGTGATCGACGCCGTAGTAGATGGTGAAGCCGGCGCCCGTGCCGTGTTCGACGGCGCCACTGATGAACGAGGGCCACTGCAGTGGGCTGGTATCGCCGGCGAAACTTCGGCTCACGTGTTCGCGAACCGCATCTGTCGTGTTCAGGGGACCGACGCTGTGTGACGTGAGTTCGATCGTCGACGCCTCCACCACCCGACGGTCGATGACCCCACTACCAGCGGGATCTTCGGATGGTCTGACCTCGAACCAACTGTGCAGTGTGTTGTGCCGCAGGACAAAAGCCTGCACTGCCCGCCGCAGTGCCTCCCGATCGAGATCACCGGGCAGAGTGAAGGTGAATCCGATCCACGGTGACCAGTCGACGCCTTGTGAGCGCTTGTGGTCGGCGGTACGAATGTGTCCCTCTTGCAGGAACGAGAGTGGTTGATCGCTCCGTGGTGCCCCGGATGCTGCCGCCAGGGATTGCTCAGTAGGCCTGAACTCGGTGAGCGTCCCGGCTTTCGGTGCCCAGAGATCGATGGGTGTCATTTCCATGGGAGTTCTCCTCGATCGTTGCAGCGGTATTGATCGGTGCAGCGGGGTTCGTCGACGCTGCGGACGTTTCGGTCAGGAAGGCAAAATCCTCCATCTCACGGCGTAGCAACCCTGCGAACTGATGGATGTGGCGGCTCGTGCGCGCGTTGCCCGGGTGGCGTATGGCCAGATTGAGCCCTTCCGGCGTCCGCGTCAGCCAGATGTAGACGTCGGTTCCCGAATGATCGCGACTACGAAGGCCTCTGGTCTGCCAGCTCGTCCACTGCTCGGCGCCGGGAACGTGACGAACGTCCATGTAGGAGAGCACGAACGGCAGGTGCTGCGGGCAGTCGATCAGCTCGCACACTTTCGAATACGGCAAGGCCGCTGCGGGTCGGACGCGTCGTACCGCCGCGCCGGCAACCTGGGCCAGATCGCTCACGGTAGCGGCGGGGGCAATCGGAATCCTCACCGGCACAACACCGATGAACCATCCCAGGGATGCAGCCCATCGAAGCTCCGATCGGGTGTGTTGCGGCACGACGACGCGGAATTCGTCTGCACCGGTGAGATCGCCGGTCACTTTGGCCGCGCACGCGAGTATCGCGGCAAGGAAACCTTGGTTGCTGCGCTTGCTCGCTTCTGCCAGGCGTTCGGCTCCCCGGGCGCTCAGAAGCCAGGCGGACAGGCTTTGCTGAGGAACTCGGCGTCCGGTGACCGGTTCGGGTAACGCCGGAAAGAGCGGAGCCTCACCGTGCGTGTAGAACTCACGCCACGTCTGCACCGCAGGGTGGGAGCAGTCCGCGTGTTCCACGAGATCTCGTTCCGTGGTGCCGAAGTCGATGTAGCTCCCGGTCTCCGGCGGCGAGGTAGGGCTTCCCTCGCTCAACGATCGGTAGATCGTCTGCAGTTCATGCGCGGTCAGCGCAACCGAATATCCGTCCAGCAGAGCATGATCAGCGGCGAAAACCACGGTGAAATGATTGGGACTTTCAATCGTCGCGAATTGATACGCAGGCCAGACGAGTGGATCGGTCGACCGGTCGAGCAGTTGCTGCAGGTGCGTGAAGACGGACATCGAGGACGCCAGGTGTCCGACTTCGGTGCCCAGAATCCGGACCTCTCCGGGCCCCGCGGTGCGTCGGACTATCGCTTCGCCCTCTGTGGCGACGTGTGTCCGCAGCACTTCGTGGCGATCGATCCAATGATCGAGTGCAGCCGCCCAGATCCTTCGGTCGAGTCGATCGTGGATGCGAAACGAGGTACCCAACCAGGAGGGAGTGCATCCGTCGATCTGATGGTGCACCTGCTGTCTCACCTGTTCGGCATGTTTCAGGTGTGCTTCGTGAATGTAGCTGGCGGGACGCTGGTCGACAGGCCAATGCTCGGGCGGATTCACCGCAGCGGGAGTCCACTCGGTGACGGTCCCAGGCGGTAAGGGATAGTCGGCAAGTTCCGTGAATTCCATTGGGAAACCTGATCTCTCGAGATGGCGAAAGGTGGGGATCGTGAACGGGGCGGATGTTTGTAACCGAGAGTGACAGATGATTAGTCAAGGCAAGTAGAACGCGACCCGAGGCTGCGCGCAACTGCTTCGGTCCGGGATGTGACGAGGAACATTCCGCTCGTTATTTCGGACAATTCGAATACTGGACATCCGGTTTACAGCCCTGGTCAGCTGTCAGTTTATCGATCAATCACTCTGTGGTGAAACAAATTTCATCAACCTGCTTCAACAGCTGTGAGATTGCGACACATTCGAATATGCAAATAGTGGAATATGTTTGTGTGTAGTAAGTTTCGTAGAGATTCTGATGTATCTCTTTCTATTGCAACACGGTTCGTGTAGGTCCGGCGTGCGCACTCGGTGCCGCGGATTGTTCACCGAGTATTGACATGCTCGGCATCTGCCGGTCGTATGCAGACGGTATCTGTAAGCGATGACTGATCCGATGGAATACGACCTGGTTGTGATCGGCTCCGGCCCGGGTGGGCAGAAGGCTGCCATCGCGGCCGCCAAGCTGGGTAAACGGGTGGCGATGGTCGAGAAAGGCAACATGCTCGGGGGAGTGTGCGTCAACACCGGCACCATTCCGTCGAAAACACTGCGCGAGGCGGTTCTCTACCTCACCGGGATGAACCAGCGCGAACTGTACGGTGCGAGTTACCGTGTCAAGGAGAACATCACTCCGGCCGACCTGCTGGCGCGAACCCAGCATGTCATCACCAAAGAGATCGAAGTCGTGCGATCTCAGCTCTTGCGCAACCGTGTCGAATTGTTGGTAGGGGTCGGCTCGTTCGTCGACGAGCACACCATCCTCGTCGAGGACGCCTCGCGCGGAGACAAGATGACGATCACTGCGAAATTCGTCGTGATCGCGACCGGAACATTGCCTGCCCGTCCGTCCGGTGTGTCCTTCGACAGTCACCGGGTGCTCGACTCCGACGGAATCCTCGATCTGACCTCCATCCCGACCACCATGGTCGTGGTGGGTGCGGGAGTGATCGGTATCGAGTACGCGTCGATGTTCGCGGCGCTCGGCACCAAGGTCACCGTCGTCGAGAAGAGAACGTCGATGCTGGACTTCTGTGACCCCGAGGTCATCGAATCGCTGCGGTTCCATCTGCGCGATCTGGCGGTCACCTTCCGATTCGGTGAGGAAGTGACGGCAGTCGACGTCGGAGCGAACGGAACGCTCACGACGCTGCGCAGCGGCAAGCAGATTCCCGCCGAGACCGTGATGTACTCGGCTGGACGTCAAGGTCTCACGGCGCCACTGGCGCTGGAGAACGCCGGCCTGGAGGCAGACGAACGCGGGCGTATCTACGTCGACGACAATTTCCGCACCAAGGTCGAACACATCTACGCCGTCGGTGACGTCATCGGATTCCCCGCATTGGCGGCGACGTCGATGGATCAGGGTCGACTCGCGGCCTACCATGCCTTCGACGAACCCGGCGCGAAACTGATGGATCTGCAGCCGATCGGCATCTACTCGATTCCCGAGGTGTCGTACGTCGGCGCCACCGAAGTGGATCTGACCAAGGAGTCGGTACCGTACGAAGTCGGGGTTTCCCGATACCGTGAACTCGCGCGTGGGCAGATCGGCGGCGACACCTACGGAATGCTCAAGCTCCTGGTGTCGACGGATGACCTCAAACTGCTCGGTGTTCATATCTTCGGCTCGGGTGCAACGGATCTCGTGCATATCGGTCAAGCGGTGATGGGGTGCGGCGGGACCGTCGAATACCTTGTCGACGCCGTCTTCAACTACCCGACGCTGTCCGAGGCGTACAAGGTGGCGGCGCTCGACGTCATGAACAAGATCAGGGCTCTCAAGCAGTTCCACTAGGGGTCGGGGTGTCCTCAGGTACCGGTCAGGGTTGGTCGGTGTACTTCTCGGGTAGCACTTGTTCGAATACCTGAGGGTGATGTCAGGACTGGGGAAATAGGGCAGGGTTTACGTCTATGACCATTGCTCTGGAACTTCGTGTGGACTTTCGATGCTGATCGGACTGATAGCCGCAATCGTGGCGTGTGTCGGATACGGCGTTGCGTCGGTGCTGCAGGCGTACGGTGCGCGCAAGTCGGCAGCAGCCGCCGAGCAGCGGGGCGAGTCCGGGCACGTGACGGCCTCGGGTGGCCCGACCTTGCGGTCGACGTTCGCAGCCGCGCTGACGGCGTCGTTCATTCTGGGCACCGTGCTCGATGCGGTCGGATTCGCCGGTAGTGCGATCTCCGCGCGGCTCATTCCATTGTTCTTGTCGCAGACCGTGGTCAGCGCCAATCTCGTCATCACGGCGGTGCTGGGGACCGTGGTCCTGGGCATCCAGCTGCATCGCCGCGACTGGTTCGCGATCGCCGCTGTGATCGGATCGCTCCTACTGCTCGGCTTGTCGTCGGGTCACGCGGGCGGCGGGAGTTCCAATGACGTCGTCCACTGGGGCGTCCTCGTGGGCTCGGCGTTGATCTTGTCGATCGGCATCGGTTTGATCCGATGGTTGGGTTCACGCGCAGCAGTTGTCGCCGGATTGATCTCGGGTGTGCTGTTCGGCTGTCTGGCCATTGCCGTACGCGTGGTCTACGGAATCGATCCGTTCGAAATCGGCACGATGCTCCGCGATCCGGCCGGGTGGGCAATCCTCGTCTCGGGCCTGGGCGGTTTCTATCTGCACACGGTCGCGCTGCAGCTGGGGTCCGTCAACGGAGCGACGGCGGCCCTTGTCGTCGGCGAGACGGTTGTTCCGGGAATCGTCGGCGTCGTGGTACTCGGTGACGCGTCGCGACCGGGACTGGAATGGCTTGCCGTCGTCGGCTTTGTCGGGGCGATCGCCGGTGCCGTCGCCGTGGCCGTCTTCGGCGCCGCGACCCACGAGGAGAAGCCGGTCGAAGAAGTGACCGTTTGATGTGCCGGAAGTCGCGTGGATCGTAGTCCTTTCGAGCTAATACTTTTGGTGGATAGCGCTTTTCGCTCGAACTCTGCATGGCGTTGTTGCAACCGTTCGACGGCATCTGCAGTTCCAGGGTTCGCAAGAACAGTTGTCGCTGTTCGGTGGGCCCAGCGGTAACGGAAACCGCATTCTGGCAGATAGTTCTAGTGCGCGACCGATGCCTCGCATACGTCATGTGGTCACAGGCAGCGGGATGTTGACCGGAGGAAATCAATGAGCAGCTTGGACATTCAACGTTGGTCGAACGACTTCACCGCCCTCACCAAGGTCATATCGGAAGGCATCGAACAGTTTGTTCTTCGGTTCATTTCCAGCTGAAATGATCTGCTGAATTGTGATGAAGCAGAGTTACTTACGGAGTTTCCGAGGCCTGGGCCGGGGCGAGCACGTAGGAGAACACGTACGTCATCAGGGCGATGGCCGCCAGTACGATCAAGGACGTAGGGAATCCTCCCGCATCTCGTACCGGCTCGCCCGTAGCGATGACAGCCGCCATGAACACTGTCGCCACCAGTAGCGTCACCGCCATTGCCGAGTACGCAGCGAACCGATGCTTCCAGCGGCGGACAGTGCGCGCCGGCCATCTCCGGCCTGTGCTCAGCGCACAGCGCCCGCCTGCAACAGCGCTCGAGCCGACAATCAGCCCGACTAGTGCTCCGATGAAGGCGGGTATGAACAGTCCTACCCAGGACCAGGCTTCATCGCCGACTATCGGGATCATCACGGCGACACCTGTGACGGCGCCGGTGAGCGCGGCCAGACTCAGTTCCTTGTCGACCCAGCTCATGGATCAACTAGAACACAGGCACGATCGCGGGGCTGTGAAGTATTGCGATTCAAGGGCTGAAGAACTCGAGGCGGCGGTGCAGACGCGAGATCGACGGGTCTCCGATCGTGCGTCTGCCGTCTGTGCGTGCCTGGCTCGGGGTCATCCCGTAGAAGTCCTTGAACGCGCGCGCCAACTGGGACTTGGACGTGAAGCCGCAACGCTGCGCCAGCGCTTCGATCGTTTCGTTCGGCATCTCGGCTCGGGTCAACTCGCGATACACGAGTTCGAGACGCTTGCGCCGTATGACGAGCGCAATTCCGCCGTCGGACGCGAACGCGCGGTAGAGCTGGGCCCGGGAGACCGACAGGGCCGCGCACATGGTCGTAGGCCCCAGCCAGGTCTCGGAGAGATGCTCGGCAATGTAGGCGTACGCACGATCGCGGAGAGAGTGATCGGGCCGTGGCAACAAGTCGGGCTCGGCGATACCCAAGCTGACGCGGAGAAGTGAAGCGACGACGTCCTCGTAGCCGGCCGCGGCATCGGGGTCGAGATGCGGCAGCGCCAGTACGACCGATTGCAGGCACTGAGCGAGAACGTAGGCGGGAACTCCGCGCAGGACCGTTCCGTGGAGGGAACGACCCTTGGACTCGGCCTCGACGAGAGAGCGCGGGGCGAGGAGCGTGATGGTGCGCCCTGTCGCCTCGGCTTCGGCGGCGGCGGTCCAGGTCCGCCCTAGGTCGAAGAACGTGACGTCCCCTGGGCGGGCGACGAAATCCACCCCCTCGGCATTACCACTCACCTGCCCGTCGAGGACGACCTGGATCATGTACTGATCGTCGAGTCCGCTCTCGGCGATGACGATTTTGTTTCGGGTGTACTTCTGCGCATTGAAGGTAGTTTCACCGATCAGCGAGGTCCCGATGGGCAGAGCGGATATCGAGCCTTCGAGCGGAGTGTCGGCACCCACCGGTTCGGTGACGAAGAACGGACGCGTCGCGTCGCGCCAGAAGTCGTCGGCATCTGCGGGGTCGACCGATCGGGTCGACACGCGGATGCGGGCGGAATTGATCGACACGCGGGCATGATATGTCAGATCCTGCAGGCCGCAGTCACTCTCCCGCAAATAATCGTCGATAGTGATCGAGCCCACATATTGAGACAAAACGGACGAGTTTTTGAGACGCACGGCCCTCGCGTGTCGTGCAGATTCTGTCTAAGTTGTTCGTTATGGGTGGACAGGCTGTGAGTTCGGTTCTCGAACGAAATCTCGAATTCGGTGGGGCTCGGCTGCTCACTGGCCGACAATCGTGACGTCCCCTCCGAATCGATCACAGCTATCCCGAGCAAAGCGAAACCCGCGCGGAACGGGCTCGCTGCATCGGCGTCTCGCGGGTCGTGGACCGACCGCGGTACGCCCTCGCCTCCTGGCTTTGATGGAGCGCCCCGCGGGGTTGACGGTCATCGACTCGCCCCGAGGGTTCGGCAAGACCGAACTCGCGGCCTTGTGGTTGACGACTCTCGGGACGGTGCCGAGTAGACCGGTTGTGTGGGTGCCGGCACCGTCGAAACGGATGACCCCCGTCGACTACTGGAACTCGGCTTTCGCCCTGATTCAGGATTCGCTGGAATCGCTGAAGGCTCCGCCACGAATCCTCGACGATCCGGTGGGAGCTGTCGAATCACTTCTCCACTCCTCGGCTACGCCGTTCGTGTTGGTGTTCAATCGCATCGACCTGGTCGAGGGAGACGAGGTGGGGCACCAACTCGTTGACCTGATCGTGCGGTTGCCCGGGTTGAAAGTGATTGTCACGCTCCAGGATCGATCTGCAACGGACTTGCTCGACGGTGTACGCGTGGACGAGTACCTATGCATGAACGACCTCAGATACACACTCGACGAGTCCACGATTCTGTTTGCGGACGCCGGGATTCACCTTCCGTCCGGCATCGTGCATTCGATCTGCGAACGCGTTGCGGGTGTCCCTGTTCTGATGAAGGTTGCTCTGAGCGCGGTTGCGGGGCTGAGTGAACCGAATCGCGGGCGTGAACGCGTTCGGAAGCGGGTGGACCAGGCGATCCTCGCTTACGTCAGTCGCACCGCTCCTCGATCGGGCAAAGCGCTCGAGCTGTTCGACTTCGCGACGACGATCGCCGCCGCGGGCACGGTCACGCCTGCGATCGCGGCGGTCGTGTCCGACGACCTTGACGTGACGGGCAAACTCGACGTGCTCGAGTCTTTCGGGCTCATCTTCCGGGACGGCCGCGCCGGGGAGCCGGCCTGGTATTTTGCGCCATCAGTTCGACTGGCGCTCATACGGATACGGTCCGAACAAGGGTCGAGATTCGAAGACCCCTTTCCGATGCTCGTCGATCACGCTCTCGCGACTTCGGATTTCGCCAGTGCGGTCCGCTACGCGATGGACGGTCGTCAGTGGCTTCGCGCGCTCGACATACTCGAACGGCACTGGGCCGATCTCTTGGTTGATCACACTGGACTGATTCGAACGGCGTTGCAATCGATTCCCAGTGACGTCTTGGCCGAGAACCCCTCGATCCTGGTGGGGCGTGACCTACTCGAATCACGCCTTCGTCCACAGTTGATGAACGGCGATTCGCTACCGACGGAACCTGCGGAGTTGCGCGCAATAGGCGGTAGTTCGCAAGCATGCAGTTTGTTGAACGTCGGGACCGTCCAATCCGTCGTACTGAGAACGTCCGGAAAGTACCAGCGCTCAACCGACATCACACGCAAGTTGGCGCACGTCGTGTACGGACTCGGCGACGAATCGTTGGGCGCGTTGGGGTCTCAACTGCCCGCCCTGCGGCTGATCTGGGGAGTCTCGCACCAGCTGACCGGTGACCTCGGTGATGCCGCGGTGGAATTGCGGCTCGCGTATCACGGCGCCGTGCAGCACGGTCCGGAGTTCGTCCTGCGGCACGCCGCAGGCAACGCTGCGCTCAACTCCGCGCTGATCGGCGATGTCACACACGCGACAGAGTGGCTTCAAGTCGAAAGCATGCACCCGGACGTTTCGGGATGGTTGGGACCACCTTCGCATATGGGCGGAGCGATCGCGCGTGCACTGGTGGCGTACGACAGCGTGGACCGAATTGCGGGCGCTGCCGCGATGGACGTGCTCGCCGAGATCACGCCGCCAGGGGATCTCTGGGCATTTGCCGCCTACGCGTACACGAGATTCGCACTGCTGCAATCAGACCCGTTCTCGGGCCTGATTTCATTGCAGCGTGCAGTGGCTACGCATGGGCACGTGAATCCGTGTGAACGATCGCTCGGTGACGCACTTCTCACCGCAGCACGCATCGATCTTCTTTTGGCGTCCGGGGAGGGTGCGAAGGCACTGGAAGAAGCAGTTGCTGCCGCGCACACGTTTGCTGTTGTCACGGTTTCTGTCGCTCGTGCGCATCTACTGACCGGAGCGCCGGCACAGGCTTTGGAATTGTGCCGTGAAATTGACTGGAGTGGAGAGTATCTCACCAGAAATCGTCTCGAATCGCTGTTGATCGAATGCGTAGCGCTGTGCGAACTGGGCACAATCGCCGCTGCCGCGCGTCCATGGGAGCAGGCCCGCGGACTGCTCGAAACCTCGGGTGTCCTGTCGGCGCTGGCGACGATACCGCGGGATCTGATCGAGCGACTCGAGGAGCGGGCCGAGGGCTCGAGCAGTGCCGTCGCAGACTTTCTCGAATCCGAGGTGCCGCAGATGTATCCAGCGGTGATCGTTCGAGTCCAATTGACGAAGCGGGAGATGGACGTTCTCGTGGAACTCGGTCTCGGCATCCCGATCGGTGAGATAGCGCGAAAGTTGTTCGTATCCAACAACACGTTGAAGAGTCACCTGCGAGCCCTGTATCGCAAACTCGGTGCGCATTCCCGCGAAGAGGCCGTCGCGGCAGCGCACCGACACAACCTGCTCGGCAGCGGGCAGGACTGATTGCCGGTTAGTGCAGATTGCGCTGGGCGTAGACCTTCATCGCATCACGGACCAGCACAGCGGTGCCTTCGCCGTACTTGTCGTAGTTTGCAGTGAAGCGAGGGTCGTCGACGTACATCTGTCCGAGTCCGGTGAAGGCGTCGGCGCTGGGAGTCCTTCCCTGCCAACCGATTTTTATCCACTCGAACTGTCTCTTGGTGATCGACTGGACGTCGTCGCTATCCGCGGACAGACCGGCTGTCAGTGCGGTGCCGAATGCTTCTGCGATGTCAGCTTGAGTCTGCAGATGCGCCTTCCGGTCCTGCTCGGACATCGATCGCCACCAGTTGTCCCCGCTGGTGTAGGCGTCCTTGCCCCAACGCTCGATGACCTCGTCCTTGTATCGGGTGTGGTCGAACCCGTCGAAAACATCTTCCGGCATGAGTGATTCACCCTTCTTCGTCTTGTTCAAGGTCCTGTTGACCGATTCGATCTGTCTCGAGATCCGCGTGCGCTCTTGCTCGAGAAGTTCGAGGTGGGTACGCAGCGCGGCGGCCGTGTCGCGTTCACCGGTGAGGACTTCGGCGATGGCCGGCAATCCGAGTCCGAGTTCTCGGAGCAGCAGGATGCGCTGCAACCGCACCAGGGCGTCTTCGTCGTAGAAGCGGTAGCCGTTGGCGCCGATGCGGCTCGGTTCCAGGAGTCCGAGATCGCCGTAGTGACGCAGCGTTCTGCTGGTGGTACCGGCGGATTTGGCGAGTTCTTGGATGGACCATTCGCTCACGTGGAGTTCCTACTCTCGGATCGGTTGTGCTCATTCAGCATGCAAGTTGACGTTGCGTCAATGTCAAGAATGTTCTCGGGATGCATTGTCGGGAATGTTTTATGTCCGTTTCGCCGTATCGCCACGAACGGGTCTCCAACTGATTGATTCGATGACCTAGGTCACGTGATTTGGCTCACAAATTGTCAATTTGAATAGTTGAACAAGCCTCTGTTGACGCTTTCACATACCTCGACCACGATCATCTGAACAGATCGAGTTACGCGGTTGTTGAAAATGCACGGTAGTTGAAATGCACTGCAGACGGAACGGTGGTCCACGATGACTGAACTGGTGTCGGGCGTAGCCCAGGCCAAGCCCTATGACCTCGATGATCGGTACCGGTCGGGATCGGGACCGGTGCTGCTGACCGGTGTTCAGGCAATTGCACGCGGCTTCGTCGAGCAGCACGTTCGCGACATTCGGGCAGGTAAGCGTATTGCCACCTTCGTGTCCGGTTACCAGGGCAGCCCGCTCGGCGGCGTCGACAAGATGCTTCACGGCATGCCGAAGGTACTCGCAGAACACGACATCACCTTCATCCCCGGCTTCAACGAGGAACTTGCTGCCACCGCGGTGTGGGGAAGCCAGACGGACCTCCCCGCAGGAACCGCGACCCATGACGGCGTGACCGGCGTCTGGTACGGCAAGGGCCCCGGCGTCGACCGCGCTACCGACACCATTCGCCACGCCAACATGTACGGCGTGAACCCCAAGGGTGGCGTCGTCCTCCTGGTGGGCGACGACCCGGCGTCGAAGTCATCTACGGTTCCTGCCGTCAGTGAGCGCTCGCTTGCCGCGATGGGTGTGCCGGTTCTGTTCCCGCGCAATGCCGAAGAGATCATCACGATGGGTATGCACGCTGTTGCACTCTCGCGTGTGTCCGGTTGTGTCGTGGCGCTCAAGATCGTCGCCGACGTCGCCGACGGTGCCTGGACGATCGACGGCAGCATCGCGGACTTCGACATCGTGGTTCCGGAGGTGCAGTTCGAGGGCAAGCCCTTCGTCTACAAGCAGCGTCAGATGGCCGCGCCGCCGGACAGCGTCATCGCCGAGGCCGATCTGTACGGCCCGCGATGGGATCTGGTGCACGCGTACGGAACTGCCAACAATCTCGACGTCATCGAGGTCAACCCGTCCGGTGCGAAGATCGGTATCGCGGCCACCGGTACAACTTTCGACTCCGTTCGCCAGGCGCTGGCAGACCTCGGTGTCGACGACGCCGCGCTGCACCGCGCGGGTATCCGCCTCCTCCGCATCGGCATGTGTTATCCCGTTGTGGGCGAGAAGGTTCGCGAGTTCGCCGAAGGTCTCGAGCAGATCGTCGTGGTCGAGGACAAGACCGCGTTCATCGAGGCTCAGATCCGGGAAGTCCTGTACGGCACCGACGATGCCCCACGCATCATCGGCAAGCGCGACGGCCAGGGCCGTCTGCTCATGCCTGCCAGTGGTGAGCTGACCGCAGGTCGGCTGCTGGCCCCGTTGCGCCGCGTACTCAAGCCGCACGTCGAGCTCAAGCGCACCCTCCCGGCCCCGCTGTCGCTGAACGTGCTCTCCGCCAAGCGAACCGCGTACTTCTGCAGCGGGTGCCCCCACAACCGTTCCACCGCTATCCCCGAGGGTTCCATCGGCGGCGGCGGAATCGGTTGCCACACACTCGTCACCATGTCCGGCCGTGAGGACAGCGCTGTCACCGGTTTGACGCAGATGGGCGGCGAGGGCAGCCAGTGGATCGGGCAGGCACCGTTCACCGACGTGCCTCACTTGTTCCAGAACATCGGCGACGGCACCTTCTTCCACTCCGGTCAGTTGGCTGTCCAGGCGTGCATCGCTGCAGGCGTGAACATCACCTACAAGTTGCTCTACAACGAGGTAGTGGCGATGACCGGTGCGCAGGACGCGGAAGGTGCCCTCTCCGTTGCTCAACTCAGCCACAAGCTGACCACCGAGGGCGTCAAGCAGATCATCATCTGCGCCGACGAGCCTTCGCGTCACAGCAAGCGTGCACTGGCCAAGGGCACCAAGCTCTGGCACCGCGATCGCCTCGACGAGGCTCAGAAGGAGCTTCGCGAGATCAAGGGCGTCACAGTGCTGATCTACGACCAGCACTGTGCGGCCGACGCTCGTCGTCAGCGCAAGCGCGGCACGCTGCCCACTCGCAACACTCGCGTCGTCATCAACGAGGCGGTGTGCGAGGGGTGCGGTGACTGCGGCGTCAAGTCCAACTGCCTCTCGGTCCAGCCCGTGGACACCGAGTACGGCCGCAAGACGAAGATCGATCAGACGTCCTGCAACACCGACTACACCTGCATGGATGGCGATTGCCCTTCGTTCGTGACCGTCGAACTGGTACCGGGCAAGAAGGCTCCCAAGGCCGCACGTCCCGTCCCGCCGGTCGTCGCAGATCCTGATTTCGGCCCGCTCACCACCACGCAGAACGTTTTCCTGGCGGGTATCGGCGGAACCGGCATCGTGACCGTCAACCAGGTGCTCGCCACTGCTGCATTGCGCGCAGGCCTCGAGGTAGAGAGCCTTGACCAGATCGGACTGAGCCAGAAGGCCGGACCCGTCGTCTCGCACCTGCGTTTCAGCTCCAGCGCGCTCGAGCCGTCCAACCGCCTCACCCCGGGCAGTGCGGATTGCATCGTCGCATTCGACCTGCTGACCGCGACGGACAACAAGAACCTCGACTACGGCAACTCCGAGAAGACGGTCTCCATCGCGTCGACGTCGCAGACGCCGACCGGAGACATGGTCTACGACAAGGCTGTTCGCTACCCCGAGGAGACTTCACTCCTCGCCCGCCTCGACAAGGTGTCGCGCACCCTGCGTTCCTTCGACGCCCTCGCAGCGGCGCAGGAGCTGTTCGGTAACACCGCAGCTGCCAACTTCCTACTGATCGGTGCGGCCTACCAGAGCGGCGGACTTCGTCTGCCGGCCGAGGCCATCGAAGAAGCGATCGGCATCAACGGCGTTGCCGTGGACGCGAACATCGCAGCATTCCGTTGGGGTCGCGCAGCAATTGCCGACATCGCTGCATTCTCGGCCGTCACCACGCCGGCCAAGTCCGTCCGCGAACCCGTTGTCGCACCGGCTCACATGTTCGCCGGAACCACCTTCACCGGTGAAACCCTGCGACTGGTGGAACTGCGTGCTGCGCAGCTCATCGAATTCCAGTCCGTCAAGATCGCCCAGCGTTACATCGATCAGGTCCAGGCAGTCTGGACTGCCGAGCGTGCCGCAACCGAGCGGACCGACTTCAGCGAAGCGGTTGCCCGCGGCCTGTTCAAGTTCACCGCGTACAAGGACGAGTACGAAGTGGCTCGTATGCTGGTCGACCCCGCATTCATCGAGGACGTCAAGTCTCAGGTGCCGGCCGGGGAGAACCTGACCTACAAGCTCCACCCGCCGATCCTTCGAGTGATGGGCCGCAAGAAGAAGATCGGTCTCGGACCCAAGTCGCATGTTGCACTGAAGGTCCTGGCCAAGGGCAAGAAGCTTCGCGGCACCAAGCTCGACCCCTTCGGCTACATGCACGTCCGCAAGGTCGAGCGTGAACTGCTCGCCGAGTACGAGGCCATGATCGCTGACCTCTCTCGTACGCTCGCAACCGACGGATACGATCGCGCCGTCGAGATCGCGGCACTGCCGGACGTGGTTCGTGGCTACGAGGACATCAAGCTCGGCAACATCGAGCTGTACAAGACTCGCCTGCGTGAACTCGGTGTCGGTGAGTAGGAGCGCCGGCGAGTAGCTCGAAGAAACTGTGCCCCAGCAACCGTTGTTGCTGGGGCACAGTTGTGTTCGGAGCCGAATCGTGCGTAGACAGGTTCAGGAGGGCGGGAACTGCCCGTCGGCAACCACGGCGCTTCCGTTCCACGTGAAGTTCACGATGTTCGGTCCTCCTTGGGGGCAGCAGAACGCGTCGTCGTCCAGCAGCCATCGGTATTGGACGGATACCGAATCCTTGTTGCTGTCGATGACGTGTGTGTATGAATACGGCTTACTGGTAGCCGTGCCCAGGTAGGTTCCGTCGCGGAAGAACAGAACGTGTGTCTGATACGTAGCATCGCCGACGCCGTCGCCGTCGACCGAAACCCAGAGCAGGTCAGGGCAATTACCGACCTGCTCCTCGCTCGAGGATGTCGGTATCCAGTTACCTCCGTTGACGTCGGTACCCAGCGTGCTGATGGCATCGGTGACGAGCGGAGAGCCGACGTCGAGACAGGGACCCGAAGCGGGGATTGCTGTCGTGGATGCGCTTGTGCGGGTGTCCGATTGTGGCGGGGGAGAACTCGCTACCGTCGTCTCGGATTCGCTTGCCGTCGAAGACGCCGCCGCCGAACTTGCTGTCGTTGAACTCGCCGCTTCAGGTGTTCCTTCGGTCGACCCGCAACCGGCGACCGTCAGGGCAGTGGCCGTCACCAGTGCAATGGCCGCGGCGACGACCGAAATCGGAGCTTTCCTGCGCATGCGTCCTCCAGAGAGTATGGGTTCACGTGTTCACGTCCCTCCTTCGTTCTGTCGCCGGGATATGCGCTTGCGTTATCGAACAACTGGTAACGATCGGCTATCAGGCTTCGGTGTCGACGACTTCTGAGGCGTCGTATCGCACGGATCCGGCAACCACGGTCATTGCGATCTCCGTGGTCAGGAGAGAATCGGCCCCTTCGGTGAACGGATCTTGTTTCAGCACGACAAAATCGGCTGATTTACCCCGAACCAGTTGGCCGGTCACATCTTCCCATCTGCACGAGTAGGCAGCGTCACGAGTTGCGTGGGCCAACGCATCCGCAAGGGGGAGGGCGTACTTCGGCAGATTGGGTGCCAGTGACGGATCGATTGCGGATCGGCGGGTGGTGGCGATGAACATGTTCGGCAGCGGCGGGTGAGGCGCCGTCGGAGCGTCGGAACCCAACGCCAGAATCGCTCCGGCCTCGGTGAATTCAGGCCAGGGGTACGCGCGATTCACGCGATAGTCGCCGAGCATCGCCTGCCAGTTCTCCTGAATCGCAGGGTCAGCGTGAACCGGTTGCATCGAGGCGATGATGCCCAGGCGGGCCAGCCGTTCGACGTTGTCTCGCGTGATGGACTCCAAGTGTTCCATTCGGTGCCTGCGGGGAATGTCTCCGTTGGCGGCGATCGCGTACTCGAGTGCAGTCAATCCGATTTCCGACGCCTCGTCGCCGATCGCGTGCATGGCGATCTGCAGGCCGGCGGCGTCAGCTGCGGTCACGACCGGGATCAAGGACTCCAGATCCCAGATGGGCTCGGCGTTGGTGCCGTTCGAGTAGGGTTCTTTCATTGCGGCAGTGCAGCTGTCGATCACTCCGTCGATGATGATCTTGATTCCGGCGATGCGGAGCCACGGCCCTTGGATGCGTTTGTGGAGTTCGGTGGCCTGGTGAACTTGCCGCACGTTGTCGGCCTCGTTGTCTTCGCGGGTCATCAGCCAGTGAGCCGCGACTCGTAGCGGGAGGGTGCCGTTCCCGGCGTCCAAAGCTCTTTCCAGCGCGGCCAATTCGTCCGCGCCGAGGGCCATGTCCACCGCACCGGTCACGCCGTCCTCGAGATAGTGGCGGAACGTGAGCGCGAGGGCGGCGTCCCGGTCCTCGTCCGAAGCGAGTTCCGCCAGTTTCGGCCAGACGTAGAGCATCATGGCCGTCTCGTACAGCATTCCGGTGGCTTCTCCGGTGTCCGGATCCCGGCCGATACGACCGCCGATCGGATCGGGAGTGTCCGCGTCGATGCCGAGTTCTCGCAGTGCTGCGGTGTTCACCCAGACCGAATGTACGTCGTTGGCGTCGAGGTACACCGGGCGATCGGGTACGACGGCGTCGATCATCTCTCGCGTGGGGTGCTCTCCGTTCAGCGCCGAGAACAACCAACTGCGACCCAACAGGCGCGGCGCGTCCGGGTTCGATTCCGCGAATTGCCGGATGCTGGACTGAATGTCGGCAAGATCGGTGGCATCGAGGAGATCGAGCTTCTGCAGCGCGAATCCCATCATGACCAAATGTGTATGGGCGTCGACAAAACCGGGGAGCACGACCGCACCTTCCAGGTCGACCACCTCGGCGTTGGGAGCCAGGATTTCGGCATAGACGGTCTGGCCCACGAACCTGAGCTGTTGGCCCTCGACGACTATCGATTCGGCCCACCCGTCCTCGGCGGCCGTGAAGATCTTTCCGTTTCGGTAGTGAGTGATGCTGTCATTCATGACTTCTACGTGATCCTTACGCGATGACGGTGGTAGTGATGGCGGCGCTGTGGTGACGATACGCACCCTCGGTACGTGCGGAGAGCCGCGATACCAAGGCGAACGGGACCAACAAGACGAAGCTGATCCCCGAGATGATGACTCCGAAGGTCGGATAGCCGAGGCTCGCAGTCACCGAAGTGCCGAACAACGGCGCAAACGCGGAACCGATGAGGTAGGTACCGAGCAGTGGGGCGGACCATCGGCCGGCGGCGTCGAGGGCCGCCGAGATGGCGACCAAGACGATGAACGTTGCCGCGTAGGTTGTGTTCCAGGCGATCACCAGGATGAGGTAGATCGTGGAATCGGTTGCGAGGCAAGCCGACAGCTTCAGAATTGCCCCGAGGATCAGGAGTGCCGAGATCGACACTGTCCGGCTGACGCGGGAACCCAGCGCGGTCAGGACAACTGCCGCGAGGACACCACCTGCCGTTGATGCGCTCAGCGCGAGCCCCATCTGTTGGTCCGAAAGTCCGGCGTGCTCCGAGCCCATGATGCCGAGTACTGCCCACAGTGAGTCCTCGCTGATCGCCCAGACGGCGAGCATCGCGAGGAAGGCGGTCCCGGCAAAAGTGAGTCGTTTCGCGCTGACCCCGGCGGGGAGAGTTGTGGTCGCCTTGGCGGACTTCGTCGCCTCCGGCGACTCTTTCACCGGGGATGACGGCAACCAGGTCACCGTCGCGGCGGTGGCAAGCGCCAGGACCGCGACGATGCCGAAGGCGTTGGTCATATGTGTGCCGAGGATGGGAATGAGAGCGAGGACCGCTGTGACGACGACCCGATTCACAAGTCCGCTGATGCTTGATACCCGGTCCGGGTTCGTGAGCGCTGCCAATGCCGCGCCACCGACGGATGCGGCGCCACCAGCGCCGACGCCGCCGATGATGATCGCCGCACACGCGATTGCCGTGGTCGGTGCGATGGCCGCGACGCCGAATGCAGCCGCCATCGCGATCAGACTGATGCGGCCGAGCAGGTGACGACGCGGACCCGATGCGATCCGCGTGGTGGCGAGGCAGGTGCCCGCGCAGACCAGCAGCGACGCGGTCAGGACGGCACCAGCGGCAGATTCGGTGACACCGAGGTCATCGACCATTGCCACGATCATCAATGGGATGAGGTTCGCGGTGATGAACCCCATGACGCCGATGCTGAAGACGGCAACACCGCGGTTGGTGGTGAGTGGAACCCGGTCTGACTTCGTATTCGCAGAAGCGTTGTTTGGCACTAGGGCAACCCCAAGTCCTGAAGGGGGTGGCGGAACCGACCCCTGATGGCGTGATGCGAGTCACTTAATGAATGTGATTCGTTAAGTATGGGGACGGCCGAGGGCTCGGTCAAGAGGTATAACGAATTTGATTCGTTAATTGTATGTTTCGGGATATCGACTCTCCAAAGTGGCGTCACCGGTCTGTTTCTTGTTGCGAGGCTTATGCTTCCGCAATGGCTGAGATCGAGGAACGAACCCGCTACTTCGAGCGCTACGTCACTTTCATCGACGCGATAGTTGCCATCGCGATCACGCTGCTCGTCCTGCCGTTGGTCGAATTGACCAGCGACCACCACGGCACCACGTCCGAGCTGCTGCGCGAGCACGCGGCGCAATTCTGCTCCTTCGCCCTGAGCTTTCTGGTGATCTTCCGGCTGTGGTGGTCGCAGCATCGACTACTTCGTTTTGTGATCGACGGGGACAAGGTGGTCGTGCGCGGGCTGGGGTTGTGGGTACTGACGATCGTGTTCTTGCCCTTCCCGACGGCGCTGGTTGCAGCGCCGTCTCAGGACCTGGGAACCAGGGCTCTCTACATCGGGACGATGGCCGCCAGCGCTGCGTGCCTGGCGGTGGTCGCGTGGGGTCTGGTCCGCAACCCGTCGTTGAGCGAAGAGAGTGCACAGCCGCACTTCACGGCCGAGATCGTCACCGTCCTGATAATGCTGGTGGCACTGCTCGTCAGTGTGTTTGTCCCGGTGACGTCGTACTTCCCGTTGCTTCTTCTCCTCTTGTCGACCCCGATCGAAAAGCTGTGGGATCGAGCGGCGGTGAAATCGAGAGGCGGTGAAATCGAGAAGCGGTGAAATCGAGAGGCGGCGAAGGTGAAATGAGCTAGTCGGCGCGCGCGGTCATCGCGGATTTCTTCGCCTTGTTTCCGCAGATGTTCATCGAGCACCAGCGTCGGTTGTTGCCGCGACTGGTATCGACGTAGAGGCCGGTGCACCCGTCGCCTTGGCATGCTTTGACGCGGTCGCGGTCGGGACCGCCCAGTACCGCGATCGCGTCGGCTGCCACGATCGACAGGGCGTCGCGGACCGGATTGTCTCCGGTCGATTTCCAGAGGGCTCGGCCGCCGTAAAGGGTGAGGTGGGCGCTGCCGAGTTCGGATGCGGTGTTGACGATCGCGACATCGGCGCGTGAAGCCTGGCGGTTCTCGCACACGGCGGTTCCAATGCGATGAATGGACTCACGTAAATCCTGCGCGTCGTGGAGGTCGTCTGTCGTTGCTCTTGCCGCGGTGTTCATCAGATCGTTGGCGCGCAACCATAATTCGAGCCGCTGCGGGCTCGTGAGTCGCTCGAACCTCGAGCCGTTTCGATTGGTGAGGGTGGCGGTGAAGCGGAACGCGAGCGTGTCGTTGTCGAGTCGAAAGACGTCCCGAGCGGATTCATCAGCTCCTGCTTCGTTCACTTTCGCCCTCCTTCGTGGTGAACCATCTCAACCGGTTCGACACCAACTGTACCTGTATGAGAGTGTTGAACCGTCTTAGATGGTTCAACACTTTCGAGAGGGAAATCCATGACTTCTGTTTCCGTGGTCGGTTTGGGCGCGATGGGTCGTCCCATCGCTCGAAATCTGATGGGCGCAGGGTTTGACGTGACGGTGTGGAATCGCAGCCCTGAAGCGGTAACCGAACTGGTCGAGGAAGGGGCGACCGGCGCGAAAACCGTTGCCGAGGCATTCGAGTCCGGTGTGGTGCTGTCGATGTTGGCGGATGATTCGGCCGTGTCTACGGCCATTCTGGATCCCGCCGTACTCGCATCCGTTCCGAGTGGAACCGTGCACGTCAACATGGCCACCGTCAGCGTCGATCTTGCCAAGCGCGCCGCCGCACTGCACGCCGAGCACGGCATCGGTTACATCGCGGCGCCGGTGTTCGGACGCGTTTCTGTTGCTCAGGCTGGTCAGTTGAACATCATCGCCGGTGGCGACAGTGCCCTTCTCGAACGAGTACAGCCGTTCTTCGACGTCATCGGGGCTCGCACCTGGCCACAAGGTGAGCGTCCGGAGCAGGCCAACATCGTCAAGATCATCGGCAACTACCTCATCCTCTCCGCGATTCAATCCTTGGGTGAGGCAATCGCATTGGGGGAGAGGTCAGGTGTGGACGGAAGCCAACTCGTAGAATTGCTGACCTCCACGATCTTCCCGGGGCCGGTTTACTCCAGCTACGGAAACCTCGTCGCGTCGCGTCAGTACGAGCCTGCGGGATTCACCACAGCCCTGGGCTTCAAGGATCTGAGGCTTGCGCTCGACGCCGCCGACAGCGTCAATCTGGATTTGCCGTTCGGTGGCGTACTTCGAGGCGTGCTCACTCAGGCTCTGGCGAACGGTCAGGGCGAGATGGACTGGGCGTCGATTGCAGAACTGGTTCGTTCCGGCCAGTCGGGCGAAGGCAGTCCCGAAACACCGACGAGGTGAGCGCGACTTCGGACGGGACTGTGACTTCTGACGGGACTGCGACTTCGGCACTGGCGGAGACCGATTCCGTCCGGACACTACCGCTTTCCGGGTTGTCGGCACTCGCAATGGCAGGTTTCATCGCGATCACAACCGAAACCATGCCGGCCGGACTACTGGTGCAGATCGGGTCAGGACTGTCCGTATCTGTCTCCGGCGCCGGGCAATTGGTCACTGCATACGCGTTGGGCTCTGTCGTCGGGGCTGTACCGCTGATCGCAGTGACGCGGGGATTGCGACGGCGCGCGGTCCTGGTGTCGGCGATTGTAGGGTTCGGTGTCTTCAATCTGGTGACAGCGCTGTCGTCGAATCTTGTTCTCACCTTGGGTGTTCGGTTCCTGGCGGGCATGGCGGCAGGTGTGGTGTGGGGATTGCTTGCCGGGTACGCACGTAGGATGGCGCCCCCTCACCTGCAGGGGCGGGCCGTTGCGGTTGCCTCAGTCGGACAGCCGATTGCGTTGGCAATCGGCGTTCCGATGGGGGCGTGGCTCGGGACCTTGGCCGATTGGCGCGTCGTCTTCGCCTTGATGTCGGGTTCTGCGCTACTTCTGGTGGTGTGGATACTCGCAGTGATGCCGGACTTTCCCGGGCAACAAGCGGATCGGCGGCTGTCGGTGCGGAAAGTCCTGGTCTTGCCGGGCGTACGACCGATTCTCCTTGTCGCGTTCTTGTGGATCCTCGCGCACAACATTGTGTACACGTATCTGGCGGCGTTCCTGGATCGCATCGGTTTCGGCGATCGGTTGGGAATCGTCTTGTTCGTGTTCGGACTTTTCGCCTTCGTGGGCATCGGTGTGGTCGGGGTGCTCGTCGACCGGGCGCTTCGAAGCCTCACCGTGTTGAGCTTGGTGGTCTTTGCCGCAGCTTTGACGGCCTTGGGTGTCGGCGGCGAGAACTTCGCAGTGATCGCACTCAGCGTTGCAGTATGGGGTGTGGCATTCGGAGGCGCTCCCACTCTCCTTCAGACTGCGCTCGCGGAAACGACGGGTGACGCGGTGGACACTGCACAATCGGTTTTCGTGACGATCTTCAATTCGGCGATCGCAGCGGGTGGCGTCGTCGGCGGCCTGATCTTGGCGAACAGGGGTGCGGGAGCGTTGCCCTTGGTGGCGCTGGTGCTCATCGTGGTCGGTGTTCTTGTGGCCAGTGTCCGACAAATTGGACATCGCTTGTGATTCACTTCACGCATGCGGAAGTCATTGTCGGTGGTTGCGCTGGTTGCTGCTTGGTTTGTCGCAGGGGCGATGCCTGCGGGGGCGGCGGATGCGAACTGGTCCGGTGATTACTCGCTCAAGCGCTTCGCCGCGACCAAGACGGGTACAAGTCTGGCCGCCGGCCAATGGGAGCCGGATTTCTCCGATACGTACACGTTCGAGACGGACTGCTCGGGCGGAGTGTGTGTTGCCACTGTGGTGGGCGGGCCGGCTCCCGCCAATCCGACTCTGCCGCAGCCGGCGCAATACACCTGGGACGGAACCAGTTGGGTGCACCCCTATGACTGGGAGTGGGATTGCTACCAGGGTGAGGGTGTACCCAAGGTGTGGGCGCCGGCACACTCGGACGCGTACTACACACCTCAGCCCGATGGCAGCCTGAAGGGTTCGTGGCGTACCGACATCAAGAGTGGTCCCTGCGAGGGGTCGGTGATCATGCACATCGAGGCGTACCCGGTCGGTCGATCTACCGGATCTTTCGGTAGTTGAGAACGATCTTCGTCCCGAGTGTGTTGAAACAAATCTGAGCCCACGGGAATTGATCGAGCCCCATGCACGTTAATTGAGTCAGTAACGCTCAACTTTCTGCAAGGAGGCTTCGGAATGCCAGCATTCTTCGGGCCCGAGGGTCCCGGTCGCATCGATATTTCCCGGCTCATGAGCAGGGCCACCCAGCAACTCATGGCTGACGCTGCACGCGTAGCGGCTGCTCGCGGTGATTCGGATCTCGATGCACTGCACGTTCTCCGCGTCATGGCGGAGCAGGATCCGGTCCGCACGCTCATGCAGCGCGCCGGAGCCGACCCGAAATCCGTGGTCGACGCCGTCGACCTGCGACTGCCACAAGGCCGTGAGCAGGGTGCATACTCAGCTCCCGCGCTCAGCAGCGCCGTCAAAACTGCTTTACTCGAGGCACATCAACTGGCCCGAGCCCTGGGATCGACGTACATCGACCCCGAACATCTCTTCATCGCACTGGCCGGTGACCCCGATCATGTCCCGGGTCGCCTGCTCGCTTCCGCCGGTATCACGCCGGAGAAGCTGCAGGCCGCTGTTCAGAATCCCGCGGCCGGTCCAGTGGAGGACGAGTCCACCACTCCGACGCTCGACAAGTACGGCGTCGATCTCACCGATCGGGCTCGCAACGGCGGCGTCGATCCGGTGATCGGCCGCGCCGACGAGATCGAACAGACCATCGAGATCCTCTCCCGCCGTACCAAGAACAACCCGGTCCTGGTGGGTGAGGCCGGCGTCGGCAAGACTGCCATCGTCGAAGGGCTGGCCCAGCGCATCGTCGACGGGGACGTCCCGGAATCGTTGGTGGGCAAGAAGATCGTCCAGCTCGAACTGTCGAGCATGGTTTCGGGTACCCGCTACCGCGGTGACTTCGAGGAACGGCTGACCAAGGTGATCGACGAGATCACCGCACACAAGGACGAGCTGATCGTCTTCATCGACGAGATGCACACCATCGCCGGTGCAGGCGGCGGTGCCGAAGGCGCGATGGATGCCGGAAACATCCTCAAGCCCAAGCTCGCTCGCGGTGAACTGCACATCGTCGGCGCCACCACGCTCGACGAATACCGCAAGAACATCGAGAAGGATTCCGCGCTCGAGCGGCGCTTCCAGCCCGTACAGGTCGGAGAGCCGTCGATCGAGGACGCGATCGCCATCTTGAGCGGACTGCGCAGTCGCTACGAGGATCACCACAAGGTGCACTACACCGACGAGGCGATCACCGCTGCGGTGGAGCTGTCGGCACGGTACATCGGCGACAGGTTCTTGCCGGACAAGGCAATCGACCTGATCGACCAGGCCGGCGCCAGGCTCCGTTTGAGGACGGCCACCGTAGACACCGCTGCCCTGCAGCAGCGTCTCGAGCAGCTCGAGAGCGACAAGGAAAAAGCCGTCGCCGACGAGTTGTACGAGAAGGCGTCTACCCTTCGTGACGAGATCAACGGCGTCGCAAAGCGTCTCGAGAAGGCGGGATCCTCGGTTCCTTCGGAGGAAACTCCGGACGTGACCGCTCAGCAGATCGCCGAAGTTGTCGCTCGCGCCACGGGTATTCCGGCCAGCCAGATGACTCAGGCAGAGAAGGATCGCCTGCGCCGTCTGGAGGAGGAACTGCACGGTCGGGTCATCGGACAAGATGATGCCGTTCGCGCCATCGCTCGTGCGGTGCGTCGTAGCCGGACAGGTATGAGCGATCCTGATCGCCCCGTCGGCAGCTTCCTGTTCCTCGGGCCTACCGGTGTCGGTAAGACGGAGCTCGCAAAAGCTCTGGCTGCCACACTCTTCGGTGACGAGAACAAGATGTTGCGCTTCGACATGAGTGAGTTCGGGGAACGCCACACGGTCAGCCGATTGGTCGGTGCTCCTCCCGGATACGTCGGCTACGGCGAGGCAGGACAGCTCACGGAACAAGTGCGTCGTAACCCGTACTCGGTGATTCTGCTCGACGAGATCGAGAAGGCGCACCCGGACGTGTTCAACACTTTGCTCCAGGTACTCGACGACGGGCGTCTGACCGATGGCCAGGGTCGCACGGTGGACTTCAAGAACACCGTAGTGATCATGACCAGCAACCTCGGCTCGGACATCATCTCGAGCAAGTCCGGTGGACTCGGCTTCACCACAGGTGATGCAGAGTCGGCGGAGAAGCCACTGCGCGACCGCGTGATGGCCAGGTTGCGCGAATCGATGCGGCCGGAGTTCCTCAACCGCATCGACGAGATCGTGATCTTCCGCAAGCTCGACACCGAGCAACTGCACCGGATCACTGATCTGTTGCTTGACGACAGCCGGAAGCGGTTGCAGTCCAAGGGCATCGAGATCGAGTTCACCGCCGACGCGGTGGACTGGATCGCCGAGCACGGGCACCAGCCCGAGTTCGGGGCCCGGCCGTTGCGCCGCTCGATCCAGCGAGTGGTCGACGACAAGATCGCCGACATGCTGCTCGACGATCTCCTCGAAGAGGGTGGCAGCATCACCGTCGCGGTTGACGAGGGTGAGTTGGTGTTCAGCTAGGGGCACAGCCCCCGTGAGCGGTTAGGGAGTCTCTGGGCTCCTTAACCGCTCACAGGCGCGCAGCGCCCAAAATCTCCGCCGCCAGAGCGTCGTTGTGCCGGAAGAACCCTGCATTGGTGCGCGGGCGAGGGAACGCCGCCGACCAGTTGTGTCCGGCAACCCACGGCCCAGCAGCAAAGCGGCGAGGATGAGCAGTGTTGTCCTGATGAAGAATTCGCGACGTGCCGTCGACGGCGAGCTTCGCAGCACTGTCGGCGGTGGCGCGTAGTTCGACTGCCTCGCCCCGCCCGTGAAGTGTCCGCAGGAGCGAGTCACCGCTCGCGCTGATGGAAGCGACCGGCAAGCGTGCCTCGACGAGGGTATTCGCGGCCACGATATCGGTGTGCGACGCACTGCGAGCGACAAAGATCCCTGCTCCCGTTGCCGGGTCGATCTCGGTGGAGAACACCGAATCCGGCCCGAGGAACTGGACGATGCCGGCCTCGTTGAGGGCGACCAACTGTTCCAGACGCTCGGGCGGCGGACCACTGGCAATGAAGCTGAAGAACGAATGTAGCCAACCCTCGACGTCCTTGGCTACGGATTCGGCCGGGATTCTGCCGCGCCGCAACAATTCTCCGACAGTCATGTACGTCGACAGCAGCGCTGAGAAGACAGCTGCGTCGGCGCTGAAATACGGGTCCGACCGGCGTGCGACGTCTGCCGAGATGTATTCGGTGATCCGAGATTGGACCTCGGCAAGTCCGTCGTAGCGCTCACCGCCGAGTGGGCGGTTGAGCCGTTCGAGATCGATACGGTCTTCCGGCTTCGGGACCGCGTTCTCGACCAGTTCCTGCAATCGAGGCGATCCCCAAGCCAGCGAGGCGAATTCGGTGTCGAACTCCTCCCAGGTGCCCACCGTCCGATCCGGGTGCGAGGCGAACAGTTCGTGATAGTGGGCGCCTGCCAGTTCTTTCGACGCGAGCGGCCAGATGTCGTTTCGGAAATCCAAAGGCCCGTCGCCGGGAACAAGATCAGCGGTGAAGAACCGCGGTAGCGGTGGCCGGGCGTCAGCGATCGAGTACGAGATCTTGGAGTGATACGGCACGCCGCGACGAGATCCGGCATACAACAATGGTTCCCGACCCGAGGGAGCGTAGGTGAGGGCGCCGTCGTCACCGCGTTCGAAAACGCCGCCGCGGCTCTCGGCGAGTAGAACCATCCAGTCGATGAAAGCCAACCCGAGTCCGGCGATCAGTACCGGCTCGCCTGCTGGAATGACATCGGCGTCGAGGTCGGCGGTGTATCCCGGACCTACATAGGTCAACCCGTGCTCCGACGCGAAGCCGCTCAGTGAGGTTTCGCGCGGAGCAGCCAACGCATCCGGGTGCCCCTGTGCAAGAAGGACGGCCGTCGCCTCTATGACAACGCCGTCGTCCAGATGAACATTCTGTACTTCGCCCACGTTCACGATGTCGACCACGGATCGTCGATGAACCCGAACATCGACGTGCGCTGGAGCAGAGTCGACCGCGGTCTGGAACACCCAGTTCAGGTACCGGCTCTGCAATGACCTCGATGCAAACGACGACGGCGTGACGGTCGGCACTTCTGCCGCGATTTCAGGGAAGTGGGCAAGCTCTGCCGAGTTCTCGGCGACCCATTCCGCGAGCGTCGGACCCGGAAGTACCGGACCGGTCACTGCGGTGGTCTCGTCGGTGAACATGGTGACGTCTGCGGTCGTCGAATTCATCCACAGAAGCGGCGCCTGGCTGCCTCGCCAAATACGGCCGGCACCTGCCGGATACGGGTCGACAACATGAATGTCGATCGGTGTGGGATCGGCGTCCACCGATTCGTGAGCGAGGATCCGCTCGAGTACGCCGGTACCGCGGGGACCACCGCCCACGATCACGATGACAGTTGCTGTCCCCACTGAGGTACGGGGTCGATCGCCGGGCACGAGTCCTCCATCGGACCTGGCAGAAAGCACCCGCACCTCAGCTGAGGGGGTTGCTGCGACGTCACGGAGCCAGGACTCTCGATCGCTCTGGATGGTTAGTCCAGCTTATCTTCGGAGAATCGTGAGGCAAGGAATTCCGGACATCAGATCAGCGTGAATCAAACAGTTGTCAATCGCTATCTTCCGGTTTGAGTTGCAGGCAGGATCCGAGCGTGAACATCCCCGAAGCCGATTCGTGAACCGCCGACGCCGGGAGCGGTGGCCGAGATGGCGATGGTGTCGCCGTCTTCGAGAAAAGTACGGGTCTCGGAGCCCACAGCCACAGGTTCCTTGCCACCCCACGTCAGCTCGATGAAGGCGCCCCGCTGATCTCTGTCCGGTCCGGAAATGGTTCCGGACGCAAAGAGATCGCCGGTACTGGCCGCCGCGCCGTTGATAGTGGTGTGCGCGAGCATCTGCGCCGGCGACCAGTACATCTGCGAGTAGGGCGGTCGCGAGACGACGTGGCCGTTCCATTCGACGGCCAAATCGATGTCCAGTCCCCACTTCTCCTCACCGCGCAGGTAGGAGAGCGGTTCGGGGTCCTGCACCGGAGTGTCGATTCGGGCTGCTTCGAGGGCGAGCAACGGTACGACCCACGGCGAAATGGACGTCGCGAAGCTCTTCCCCAGGTTCGGACCGAGGGGGACGTACTCCCACGCTTGGATGTCTCGCGCAGACCAGTCGTTCACGACGACAGCGCCGAAGACGTGCTCGGCGAATTCGTCCGGGGTGATGGAATCGCCCATTTTCGAGGGAGTTCCGACGATGAACCCCATCTCGGCTTCGATGTCGAGGCGACGAGACGGTCCGAAGTCCGGGCTTTCCTGATCGGGTGCCTTCCGCTGTCCGCAGGGACGAACGATGTCGGTGCCGGAGACGACGATGGTGCTCGAGCGCCCGTGGTATCCGACGGGAAGGTGCTTCCAGTTCGGCATCAAAGGCGCGGCGTCGGGACGGAATAGCCGTCCGAGGTTGGTTGCGTGATTCTCCGAGGCGTAGAAGTCGACGTAGTCGGCCACGGCGATCGGCAAGTGCAGTGTCACCGCGTCGACGGAAAACACTGCATCCGAGTCTATTTCACCGGTCACGAGTTCCGAGATCCGGTTTCGCACAGATATCCACTGATCTCGGCCTAGGGCCATGAATGCGTTCAGGGTCGGTTCGGAGAAGACGGAATCACCCAGTGTGGCTGCGAGATCGACCACCGAGTCGGCGACCCGTACACCGATGCGCGGCGACCCTCCCGCGGGGGAGAAGACCCCGTACGGCAGATTGTCGAGCCCGAACAGTGAGTCGGCGGGAATGTCGATGGTCGTGACGGTCATACGAGTGTTCCTTCGGTTTTGTCGGAGCGGACGATCAATCCGAGCCCTTCTAGCTCGGTGAGAGGGTCCGAGATGCTGCAGGTACCGAACGAGAGGAATCGGCGACGCACCTCGCCGGCCTCGGGCTCGGTCAATCCGGCCAGGATTCGCGCGATTGAATCTTGATCACGCTGCGCCAGTGCGGCAACAACTTCCGAACGACCGGCGCCCCGTCTCGCAGCATCGACGGCCACCATGATGTTGAGGAAGCCGTGTTGCTCGAAGCCTGTTTCCGGATCGGTGTTGCGCACGCCGTGGTGCAGTCCCGCGGTTGCCTTGAACGGGATATTTGCTCGGACAACCGATATCACCGCATCTGCGAGCTCTTCCTCGTCCGGGTACGCCTCGGCGACAATCCCGCCGGTTCGAAACTTTGCGGAGTACCCGGCAGTTTCGAGAGCTGTCAGATAGTCCGCGCGCCGATCACCGCGGGGTACCTCGACAAAAATATCGACGTCGGGATGAGCGGCATGGACACGAGCGAGTTCCTCGAAGGCCGCATCGGCGTCCAGCCCGTCAGGAATTCCCACCTCGACGGCGGCGACGTGAACGCCACGGATGGCGAGCGCATTCGACAGCGCGGCCGCTGTATCGGCTGGGCCGGCCGGCACGGTCAGACTCAGCGTCACCGGGTTGTCTGCCGAAACATACGCGGCCAGTTCGCTCAATCGCGGTGCGGGAAAGACGAAGGGCCCGACCAGTGCGTCGTAGTCCGCCTGCAGGTAGGCGCCGTGGGCCGAAACTGCCTCGGCGAGAGGAGCATTGCCGGGTGGGAAGAGTGCTGCGTCGTCACACAGGCCGCGAAGGAGGGGAGAGATGACCGTCATTGCTGCGGCCCCCGTCCCGCCCAACTCCAGGCGTAGGCACCGTCTTCGCAAGCCAATGCCCCCTCGCCCAATTCGAGCGGCCGGAACGTATCGACCATCACGGCCAGTTCGTCGAAGAACTCGGCGCCGATGCTTCGCTCGTACGCGCCGGGTTGTGGGCCGTGAGCGTGGCCGCCGGGATGAATCGATATCGATCCCTGCCCGATGCCGGAACCCTTGCGTGCCTCGTAGTCACCGCCGCAGTAGAACATGATCTCGTCCGAGTCGACGTTGGAGTGGTAGTACGGCACCGGGATCGACAGGGGGTGGTAGTCGACCTTGCGCGGTACGAAGTTGCAGATAACGAAGTTGTTCCCCTCGAACGCCTGATGTGCCGGCGGCGGCTGGTGAACGCGGCCCGTGATCGGCTCGTAGTCCGAGATGTTGAAGGTGTACGGGTACAGGCAGCCGTCCCAGCCGACGACGTCGAAAGGATGCGTGGGGTACACCATTCGGGTTCCGACGATGCCTGCCGACGTACGGTGCTTGACCAGTACCTCGACGTCGATGCCTTCGGCGATCATGGGCGCGGTCGGTCCGTGCAGATCTCGCTCGCAGAACGGTGCGTTCTCGAGCAGTTGGCCGAAGCGGGAGAGATAGCGCTTGGGCGGGACGATGTGACTGTTCGCCTCGATGGCGTAAGCGCGGAGTGGCTTGTCGCCCTTGGGGATCCACCGGTGGGTCGTGGACATCGGGATCAGGACGTAGTCACCCTCGCGGGCGTCGAGCGTGCCGAAGACGGTCTCGACGGTAGCCTCGCCGGACTCGACGTAGACCATCTCGTCACCGATTGCATTGCGGTACAGGGGGGATGGTGCGGAAGCAACCACGTAGGAGAGTCGGACATCGGCATTGCCGAGTATGAGACGACGGCCGGTTACCACGTCGGTCTCGTTCCAGATGCTCTCGGGGAACAGTGCATGGAGTTTCAGATGGCGGGGTTTGAGGGGGTGGTTGGGCGTGGTGCTTTGGTCGCGCAGTTCCCAGACCGTTGCGTCGACGATGGCCGACGGAATTTCGCGGTGGTAGAGCAGCGACGAGTCGGAGGAGAAACCTTCCTCACCCATCAGTTCTTCGTAGTAGAGGTTGCCCGACTCGTCACGGTGTTGGGTGTGACGTTTCGGTGGAATGTTGCCGAGTTGTCGATAGAACGCCATGACGGGGCTCCTTCTGTGCTGTTCTGCCTGGCTCACATCCACCAGATAGTAAATACATTAACTAAAATGATGTGATGCGTGCAACCCTCGAGACGGTGTTGATTCGCGTCAGTTACGCCCGCGTACGTCGAATTGGCTGCGGTTGGTGATCAGTTTGTCCAGGAGCATGACAAGGATGCGCTGTTCGGCTTCGCTCAGGACGCTGACCCAGGCGTGCTCGCGTTCGTTTTGCTCGCGAAATGCCTCGACCATGGCTTCCCGGCCCTTGTCGGTCAGGTACAGCTGGACAGAGCGTCCGTCGTTCTCGGTGGGGCGGCGATCGATCAGTCCGTCTGCCAGCAGGGACTTGGACAGGTTGGAGACCGCGGCTCGACTCATCCCGGTGAGCTCGGCGGCAGCCTTCGGCTCGATCGGTCCGGCGAGCCAGGTGACGAACAATAGTCGGAACGACGACCATGACCAGCCGCGAGGGCGGTGGATCGACGACTCGAGATCGTAGGTGACGACGTTGGAGGCTCGATTGAGCGTCAGGAGTACCTCGGTGGCCAGCTGATCGCGAAAGCCGTGTTCGGTGGCCAGTCGCTTGTTGGCCAGTTCGATGAACGACCAGAAATTCAGTTCGCCGACGGTTGCCTGGTCATCGGTTGCCTGGTTGTCGGTCGTCGGGTCATTCATGGCCTAACCCTAGCGTGATCGCGTGGTTCACCACTTAATTAATGTGTGTATTACTTCTCTGGACTGTGACGAACCTTGACGACTCGGAAATTCGAGCGCTGTTCCGAACGATCGTGATTGCGCAAGGCGGAGACGACGGCAGGCGGGAGATCGAGCACCCTTCGTGGTGGGATCAGTTCGCCGAGGCGCAGTGGAAGGCTCGACGATGCCATCTGGTTGGTGTTCAGCGGACCAGAGTCATCTAGAATTCGATTCTCTTTTCCTCGTCAATATTGTGAATCATCGTCTCAGCTTTGCGAAATCGCAGACACAGAATGAGTCCTTACCTAGAATTCACTCACAAATCTGTCGGGTGTTGGATCCATGAGATCGACGTGTCCGTGAACTGTGAAAGTGAGTCGCAATGAAGCGCTCGTACCGAGCTCGCGCTCGAATCTGGATGGTTGTCCTGGCGTCGGCGACACTGGTGGTGACCGGGTGTGCGAGTAGCGGCCAAGGTACGACCACGGATGCATCGGACGTGACGGCCGGAGTTGTCGGCGACCAGAACGACGGGGGAGAGCCACGCTCGGGTGGCACGGTCTCGTTTGCGACGTACAACGGAATCAGCAGTCTCGACCCAGCAGACCGTCAGGACGGCGGCGCTACCGGTGGTAGCGAAATGGCAGCCATTTACGACCTTTTGATGCGCTTCGACACCGCTGCGGGAGAATATGTTCCCCACATGGCGCAGTCTTTGTCTGCCAACGACGACAACACGGTGTGGACACTGAAATTGCGCGACGGTGTCACCTTCAGCGACGGCACCGCGATGGACAGTGCAGCAGTGTTGTGGAGCATCGATCACTATATGCAGAAGAAGGGAACTCACGCGCTGGTGTGGAAGACCGCTGTGCGCGAGATGAATTCACCGGATCCGAGTACGGTCGTCTTCACCTTGGCGCAGCCGTGGGACGAGTTCCCGATCATGTTCACCACTGGCCCCGGCATGATCGTCGCACCCTCGTCGATGGCAACCGGCACGTTCGTCCCGGTCGGGGCAGGCCCGTTCACCGTCGAGAAGTTCGCTTCCCAGGACGAATTGGTGCTCGCTGCCCGTACGACGTACTGGGACGGGGCGCCGTATCTCGAGAAGTTGCGCTTCCCGGCAATTGTCAACGAGAAGAGCAAACTGGAGGGCCTACACACCGACGGAATTCAGGTTGCCTATCTGAAGTCTCCCGATTTCATTCACGAGGCTTTCGAAGCCGGCGATCCAGGATTTGTGTACTCGGCCAGCATGGCCGGAGTCCTGGCGATCAATCAGCGCGACGATCGGGCGGCGAAGGACGAGCGTGTGCGAAAGGCGATCGTCGCTGCGGTGGATCCGAATACGTTCAACGAGCGGGTTCAAGGCGGCTTCGGTGAACCTGGCACCGACATGTTCGCGTCGTGGTCGCAATGGCACGGTTCGGTGGCGGGAAACGGTTTCGATCCCGAGGCTGCGAAGAAGTATCTGGCCGAGGCGAAGGCCGACGGTTACGACGGAAAACTGACCTACGTCGGAATGAACGACCCGGCGACGCAACGCAGCGCGCTGACGTTTCAGTCGCTCTTGCAGGCAGTGGGTTTCACGGTCGACATCACCTACGCAACCAGCATCAACGATCTGATCTCCATGCTGTATGCCAAGCACGACTACGACGTGTCCTACTTCGCGTTCAACGTTCTCGAAGAGTCACCGTTCGTGCGTATGTACGGCAATCTGTTCAGTGAGTCGCCGTCGAATATCCTCGGCTACAAGAACGCTCGGATGGACGAGTTGCTCGGCAAACTGCAGACGGCGTCGGGGGAGGAAGAGCGTCGAGCCGTCATCGACGACATCCAGACAGTAGTCAACGAGACGGCGCCGATGGCTGTGGTCAACTCCGGCAAGGTCTTCATTCCGTGGCGCGAGAACGTGCACGGAGTGACGCCGAGTGCGGACGGAATTCTGCTCTTCGGCAATACGTGGTTGAGCTGACCCCCCGTGCGCCTTTTTGGTAGTGCCCACTACCAAAAAGGCGCACAGGGGCTTTGCCCCTAAAGCTCCGCTCGGACCAACTTCGCGGCTTCGACGAGGTTACGCAGCGACGCTTCGACCTCGACCGGGCCGCGGGTCTTCAAACCGCAGTCCGGATTGACCCACAACCGTTCGACTGGAACGGCTTTGAGTGCTTCGCGCAGTGACTCGGCGATCTCGTCGACGCTCGGCACACGCGGTGAGTGGATGTCGTAGACGCCCGGGCCGACGCCGAGGTCGAACCCGACCGAACTGAGATCGTCGAGCACCTCCATGTGTGATCGCGCCGCCTCGATGGACGTGACGTCCGCGTCGAGACCGGCAATGGCACCGATCACCGCTCCGAACTCGGAGTAGCACAGGTGGGTGTGGATCGCGGTGGAATCTGCGACGCCCGAGGTGGCCAACCGGAAAGCGCCGACGGACCAGTCCAGATAGGCGGGCTGGTCTGCCGCACGCAGCGGGAGTAGTTCACGTAGTGCGGGCTCGTCGACCTGGATGATTCCGATACCGGCGGCCTGCAGATCGACCGTCTCGTCTCGAATGGCCAGTGCGACTTGATTTGCCGAGTCGGCAAGCGGTTGGTCGTCGCGGACGAAGGACCAGGCAAGGATGGTGACGGGCCCGGTCAGCATGCCCTTGACCGGCTTGTCGGTCAGCGACTGTGCGTACGTGATCCAGTCGACGGTCATCTGCTTCGGACGCGAGACGTCGCCGTACAGAATCGGCGGACGCACGCAGCGGGTGCCGTACGACTGGACCCACCCGTTGGCGGTGGCGAAGAACCCGTCCAACTGTTCCGCGAAGTACTGGACCATGTCGTTGCGTTCCGGCTCACCGTGAACAAGGACGTCGAGATCCAGCTTTTCTTGGAGCGCAACAACTTCGGCGATCTCGGCGCGCATACGGTCGACGTACTCGGCTTCGTCGATCTCGTCCTTGCGCAGCGCCGCGCGAGCGATGCGGATCTTCGACGTTTGCGGGTACGAGCCGATGGTTGTCGTGGGGAGCGGCGGAAGAGAGAGCAACTCGTCCTGGGCCGCACGGCGTTCGGCGGCGGGTGCGCGACCGGTTGCCGAGTTCAGAACGGCGTCGAGACGGCCTCGAACACTCGCGTCGTTGAGTCTGCGATCGTCCTTGCGGGTCGAGGCGGCCGCTCGTGCCAGAGCGAACTCGTCTTCCACCGATTCTCGGCCCTGTGTGAGAGCGGTTGCGAGAGCAACTACTTCCTTGACCTTCTCGGTGCCGAACGCGAGCCACGAGCGCAGTGCCTTGTCGACCCCGGCTTCCGCGTCGAGCGTGTACGGAACGTGCAGCAGAGAGCACGACGTCGAGACGGCAAGCGTATCGACGCTTCCCAGCAGAGCGCCCAATGTGCTCAGTGCCGAGTCCAGATCCGACCGCCAGATGTTTCGTCCGTCGACCACTCCGGCGACGACCAGCTTGCGGGCGAGTTCAGGTACGGAGCCGATCGAATCCTGACCGGCCACCAGGTCGACGGCAAATCCTTCGACGCCGGTCGAAGCAAGTGCGGGCAACGCGTCACGCAGCGAACCGAAGTACGACGCCAACAGAATCGACGGTCGCTCCGAAAGTGCCGAAAGCTGTTCGTACGCAGCGCGTGCCGCTTCGATCTCCTCGTCGGTGCGATCGCCCACGAGTGCCGGTTCATCGAGCTGGACCCACCCTGCACCGGCCTTCGCGAGCCGGCCGAGTAGGTCCGCATAGAGGGGGAGTAGTTCGTCGAGCCGCGAGAGCAGCGGCTCGTCTGTGCCGACAGCCTTCGAGAGCAGCAGGAAGGTAACCGGTCCGATGACGACCGGGCGGGCTGCAATGCCGTCGGAAAGCGCTTCTGCCAGTTCGGACAAGACCTTGGACGGGTCGAGTTCGAAAGTGGTGGACGGTGAGATCTCCGGCACCAGGTAGTGGTAGTTGGTGTCGAACCACTTCGTCATTTCCAGCGGCGCAATGGTGTCCGTCCCACGGGCAGCTGCAAAGTAGCGGTCCAACGGATCGGCGACGGGCGCGACGCGATCGGGTAGTGCGCCGAGAAGAACTGCGGTGTCGAGCATCTGGTCGTAGAAGGAGAAGGTGTTGACCGGGATTGAGTCGAGGCCCAGGTCACGGAGGTCGGCCAAGCCCTGCCGACGGAGGTCACGGGCCACGCTCTGCAAGGCGTTGGCGTCGATGCGCCCCGCCCAGTAGCTTTCGGTTGCCCGCTTGAGTTCTCGATGAGGACCGATGCGCGGTGAGCCCAGCACGGTCGAAGTGAATGTCGTTGTCACGGAGTTTCTCCAGATTGCCAATGCATTGATGGCCACTGCCGGCAGACGGGTACACCTCACGAGACCTCGAGTTTCGGCGGGCAGCACTGCCCGCACCGCACACGAGGTCCGATGGAGATCTACACGCCCATTCCACGAGGCGGTGGACCGTCGGGCACGGCGTGCCCGACACAGTCGGCAGGTCTTCGGACTCGCGGGCACTCGATCGAGTTGGATCGAACCTACTGGCCGTCGCTTCCCAGGCGGATGCCCAGTGCACATAAACGGCGGTCGTTCCTGCTTACCGCTGCGGGACAGTCCCGGATTTTCACCGGGTTCCCTCTCACTCCGACAGCTTGCGCTGACGGGGCTTCGACGCCGGGAACGGTCTTCGGGGCTCCTCATGACCGTGCCGGGCGAACCAGCTGCATCGACCAGCATAAGGCCAACCCTCCCTGAGCGGTCAAGGAGAGTCGACGAAGCACTAGGCGCGAGACATGTAGGAATTCGAGTCCGGTGGTACGCGCGGAAGATTCTCCGAGGAGCGCAGATTTTCCGCCATTTCCACGAGCAGATCCTGCGACGACGGTGAGAGGTCGACGACTCGCGAGGTGAGGTTTCGCAGCCGCACGTTGTGCAACTGTTCGAGCAGAGAAAGGTCAGCTTCGCCACCGGAGATGGCGGGCGGAGTGTGGTCGGACGGGGCGTAGAAGTAGTCCGGATGGACGTTGAAGAAGTGCGCGAGGGCGGCAACCACTTCCGGTGACGGATTGGTTCGGACGCCGGTGCGCAGTTGTGACAGATACGGAGTCGAAATGCGGCAACCGAAATCGGTCATGCCGCGAACGACCATCGCATTGGTGACGTGAAAGTCGGCAGTCTCGAACAGCGAGTTCAATCGATCGTTGAACTGGTTCGACATGAGACGCCCCTTCCCCGTTACACAGGCTCCGTCAATTCAATTAACTGCATCATAGCCAGTTATCGAACGATTAGCTGTTTCGGACTTGCGTGACCGGGTAGTTTTCCGGGCAAATCCCTAGGGTATAAGGTCCCTACTTTGAGTGATCTGGACAAATTGCCATCGATGAACGAGCGGCGAACTATTTGCCGGGAAGCGGGTTCTCTCCCGTTCTGATCAGAGCCAGCCGTTCGACTCGGCAATCCTGACGGCTTCGGCACGGGTCGTGGCACCGGTTTTACCCATCGCGGCCGACAGATGATTTCGAACCGTTCCCGGGGAGAGGAAGAGTTCCGCCGCGATTGCCGCCACGGGCGCGCCGTCGTGTGCGGCCCGAAGGACTTGGGTCTCACGTTCTGTTAGGGGCGACTCGCCGCTGACGAGGCTGTCGGCCGCAAGGGTGGGATCGACGACGCGCAATCCGGCGTGGACACGTCTGACGGCGTCGGCAAGCTGCCTGGCGGGCGTGTCCTTGACGACGAACCCGCCGGCCCCGGCGTGCAGGGCTTTGCGAAGAAATCCGGGACGTCCGAACGTGGTGACGATCAGGACTCGGGTGTCGGGTGCTGCCTCGCGAAGGGCTGCCGTCGCGGCGATCCCGTCCATGCCAGGCATCTCGACATCGAGAAGCGCGACATCCGGGCGGTGCTCGAGAACTGCGGCCACTACCTCGTCACCGCGGCCGACCTCGGCCACTACGGACAGGTCGGATTCCAGATCGAGCAGCGCGGCCAGCGCTCCTCGCACGAGTGCCTGGTCGTCCGCCAAGAGCAGCCGTATGGATGCCCGCTCGCCCTGGTTGCTCACACTTTCTCCTGTTCGACTACCTGAAGTGCAAACCCCTGCGGCTGGGGATGAGTGATGATCACTCGAGCGCCCGACGCACCGGCTCGCTCTCGCAATCCGATCAGACCGTTGCCGGAAGACACCGACCCGGCCCCGTGTCCGTCGTCGACGACAGTCGCGCTTTTCTCGTCGACCGTGATCCGGCAGTGTGTTGCCCCGCTGTGCCGAACCACGTTGGTCACGCCCTCGCGGATCGTCCATGCGAAGAGTTCACGAAGCCGCGTAGGAACCATATCGGTACTGCTCGGCACCTCGTCGTCGATCCCTGCCGCACGCAATGCCTCTCGCGCACGGGCTATCTCGACGGGTAGCGAAATCCCACGAAATCCTTCGACTGCCGAGCGGACGTCTGCCAACGCGTCGCGAGAGAGTCTTTCGAGGTCGTCGAGTTCGCTGCGCGCGCGTTCGATGTCCACGTCCAGTAAGCGGTTGGCCAACTCGGCTTTGATCGTGATGACGGTCAGTGAGTGCCCGAGTATGTCGTGCAGATCACGCGCCATTCTCGTTCGCTCCTCCATGATCGCTTGCCGCTCCTGCTCTTCGCGTTCATGGAGCATGGCGAAGTTACGGCTGATCAGGGACATGATTCCCCACGTCGCAAAAGCGGCCGCGCAGACACCGAGTGAGAGGCCGGAGTAATTTCCCCACCCTGACGAGAGGCTCACTATCTCCACGGAGGCCGCGAACACCAAGGCGAAAATGCCGCCCGCGACGGTCGGGAGCAGCGTCACCGCTGTCACCGCGAGATAAGGGGCCGCTGCCAATCCCGTCGGCCCGACGCTGACGATCATCACGGCGGCCAACGCGGTCAAGGCGGACAGAGCCAGTGCAGCTTCGCGAATCGTCGGCCGAGTCATTGTCATTCGACGCCGCTGCTGCGTTGTGGCGAAGGTGTAGAGGTAGAGGGCACTGAAGGCGATCGTCGCGAGAATCCCTGTCCAGCCGCGCAGTTCGTCGCGTAGATTCCATCCCTCGATCAGCGGCCCGCCGAGAAATACCATCCAGACCGCCGCGAAGAGAACGCCGAAACGATTCCGCCGCGGGAGCGCGACGGAATCTTCTCGGTCAGTCGTTTGCGACAACTACACACGCTCCGTATCTCGTTGGAAACGCCAGATCGCTCCGCCGGCGAAGATGGCGAACCACACCAGGATATTGACGATCCAGGTCCAGTGAATGCTATTGCCCGTCAACGGTGCGTGGGCGAGGGCGTTGATGCCGAACATCGGGGTGAACTGTGCGATGGTCGCCCATACGGAACCGTCGGTGAGTGGTACGAAGAGTCCGCCGCCGAATGCGAGCAGAGCCAGTCCTGGTCCGAGCAACTGCATGACGTTCTCACTGGGGAGTAGGTACCCCATGAACAGGCCGAAGGCCGCGAAGATCGACGATCCCAGCCAGGCGATCAATGCCGTTGTGAACCAGAGTGATCCGTCCATCTGCGCTGAGGTGAACGCGCCGACGACGTAGACCACGAGAATCGAGACGAGACCGAGCAGCATCGCCATGATCAGTTTGACGGCGATGTAGGCCACCGGCGTCAGGGGAGTCAGCCGAAGTTGTCGGCTCCATCCCGACGCCCGTTCGATCGAGACCATCGCTCCGCCGCTGGTAGTGGCCAGCATCGCGCCGTACAGCGCCATGCTGATCATGATGTACGCGGCGACATTGCCATGCCCGATCCCGTGATCGTCGTCGCCTTGACCGAGACCGAAGACGAGGAAGAAGACAACCGGCATGACGAGCGTGAAGATCATCGTGCGCCGATTGCGGGTCAGACGACGGAATTCCAGTCGCAGAAGCGTCGTGTTGAATCCGCCGAGAGGTACGACGGTTCGCTCGGCTCCGTAGGTGTTCGGTTCGGTTGCAGTGGTCATCACTTCTGTCCTTCGGAGTTGTTCGACGTGAGTGCGATGAAGGCGTCTTCGAGACCGCGGGAGACGATTTCGAGATCGCGAGCCTGCGTGTTGGTCAACAGGAACCGTGCAACGGCGTCGGTGTCACCCGAGTGCACTAGCAGTGACTCGCCACGCACCTCGACGGCGTCCGAGTTCGGTATCGCGCGCAGGAGTTCGTCTGTGATGCCGGGGACTGTCGCACGCAGGGTCCGTCCGGACGCCATGGACTTGACCTCGGCTGTGGTCCCGTCTGCGACCACGGTGCCTTGCCGGACCAGGATGATGCGGTCGGCGTAGACATCGGCTTCTTCGAGGTAGTGCGTCGCAAAGAGCACAGTGCGACCGTGATCGGCGTCGGCGCGGATGGCGGACCAAAAGTCCCGTCGCCCTTCGACGTCCATGCCGGTGGTCGGCTCGTCCAGAATGAGCAATTGCGGGTCCGACAGCAACGCCATCGCAAATCGTAGGCGTTGTTGTTGTCCGCCCGAGCATTTGCTGACGAGGCGATCGGAGATGTCGAGGATTCCGGCTCTCCCCAGCACCTCGTCGACCGGACGGGAATGGGCGTACAGACTGGCGGTCAGCTGTACGGTCTCGGCCACTGACAGTTCTTTGAGCAGCCCGCCGGTCTGCATGACTGCGGACACGAGTCCGCGCGCGATCGCAGATCGAGGTGACATTCCGAAGACGCTCACCTCGCCCGACGTCGGCCGGGACAGGCCGAGAATCATGTCGATGGTCGTGGTCTTGCCTGCGCCGTTCGGGCCGAGGAACGCGACGATCTCGCCGGGGCGGATGCTCAGGTCGATTCCCTTGACTGCGTCGACGGTGCCGAAGCTCTTGCGAAGTCCGGTCAACCGGACGGCGTCGTGTGTCGATCCTTCACTGAGTGGATGCAGTGCCTGTGGTGAATGCCATGCCTGTGGTGAATGCCGTGCCTGTGCTGAGGTCATACATAGAATCTGCTCGCTTCGAGGACGTGAGCCCTCGTCCGTCCGTCATTCTTCTGCCATGACATTTGTCATCGGGTCGGCCGGTATCTGTTTCGGTGCAATCTGGCCGAGTCGGGCGAGGACCAAACCGGCGATGATGGCTGCACCGCCCGCAGCTTGTAGTGCGGTGACGGACTCCCCGACCAGGATCCAGGCGGCGACAACCGCACACAGCACTTCGGTCAGCGCTACCAGGGATCCGATGGTTGGTCCCAGGACCGTGATCGCGGCGATGCCGGTGAGATAGGCGATGACGGTGCTGACCAGGACGAGAACCGTTACCGGCAGCCACACGCCCACCGAGTGTTCTGCCACGACGGTGTTAGAGGCCGAGAACTGGAAGGGGAGGATGCCGACGAGTCCGAGGGTGCCGATGACCAGTGCGCTGACGGTGAGCCCGGACGCCGCGAGTACAACGGGATGGAGGTCGCCGTCCGCGCGCTCGGAAATGACGAAATAGACTGCAAGACAGGCAGCTGCCGCCAATCCCCAGGCGACGCCGACGGCACTGATCTCCGCCGATCCGAAGACGTCGATCACCACGGCGGCACCGATCAGGGCAACCGCTGCACCGAGAAGTGTCTGCACACTCGGGCGCGCGCCTTTGGTGATCCACACCCACCCGATGACGATGATCGGTGCAAGGTATTCGAGAAGCAGGGCGACTCCGACCGAAAGATGTTGCACGGCATTGAAGAAGCACAGTTGAACGCCCGAGATCGCGAACACCCCGTACAGCAGTACCGTTCGCGTGTGGGCGCTCACCTGGCGTAGGCGATTCCACTGGGTGGCTACTGCGATCACCATCATCACCAGTGCGCCGCCGGCAACGCGCGCGAATACTGCGCCGCCGGGGGACCACCCTGATTCGATGAGAGATTTCGCGAACGGGCCCGATACGCCGAACGTTGCCGCGGACAACAGAGCGAAGATCAAGCCGTTGCGAGAGTTCACGTCGTCACCCGTCAGGAGTAAAAGCGATTACGATGCTGACATTAGGTTGATACAGCTCAGGAGTCAAAGTGCATTTTGCTGGTGACACGGAATCGGCGCTCGTCTTCGCTGCCTCGTTGGTCAACACGGACCGCGGCGGGGCCGAACTGCTTCCGGATCAAGAGGAACTGACACGGTTTCTCGACGCGGATCACTGGACCGGCAGGCGGGACGGCACGCTGGAGGAATTGACGGCGGTTCGTGCACTGCGTCCCAGGCTGCGACAGTTCTGGGAAGTTGCGGGAGTGGACAACGCCGTCGAGGTGGTGAACACTCTGTTGCTCGAATCGGGTGCGCGGCCGCGGCTCACCAGGCACGACGACCTCGGTTGGCATCTGCACGTCACCGCCGACGATTCGCCGCTGGTGGACCGGATGGCCGCAGAAGCGGCGATGGGTGTGCTCGATCTGATCCGAACCGACGAATTCTCGAGACTGCGATGGTGTGAGGCCCCGGACTGCGGCGCGGTCTTCGTGGATCTGTCGCGCAATCGTTCGAAGCGATACTGCGACACCGGAAACTGTGGGAACAGGGCACACGTCGCCGCCTATCGTGCCCGCAGATCCGGGGCGTAACCGAGTGGTGGAGGGTTAAGACCAGGCTGAGTGAATACCTTGTCGGGAGCCAGGATCGGTCTAGCGTTGTGAAGTCGGAACAGATTTCGCGAAGCCAGGAGGATATTCGGTGGCCGATCGTAGGCGTCCGCTCAAAACGGTGACCGGTGTCAGCGGGGCGGCGAGCATCTACGACGCCGCGATCGATCCGAGGACTTCGACGCTCGCGTCCGCGATCGAAATCGCGAAGACGGCCGAGGCGAACAAGATCGACGGACTGTTTGCCGCCGACCTGTTGAGCTTCGGCGCGCAGGGTGCGATCGGCGCGCAGGAACCGCTGATCTTTCTTGCCGCGCTGAGTGCGGTCACCACCCACGTGGGCCTCATCGCGACCGTCACGACGACGTTTCATCACCCCTTCAACCTGGCGCGGTTGTTCGGCACCCTCGACCACGTCAGCAATGGTAGGGCTGCGTGGAATGCGGTCACTTCCTCACTCGGAGAAGAGAACTACAGCGATCTGACGCTGCCGAGCCCGGAGGAGCGGTACGCCCGAGCGGCCGAATCGCTCGAGGTCGTCAACGCACTGTTCGACAGCTGGAAGCCCGGCGCCCTGGTCCAGGGCAAGGGGCCCGCAGTGCTCGATCCGTCGCGGGTGGTCCCCATCGAGCACCGAGGCAAGTATTTCACCGTGCAGGGGCCGTTGAACATTCCCTCACTGCCGCAGCGTCGTCCGGTTCAATTCCAGGCAGGGCAGTCTGCCGGAGGTATCGAACTTGGTGCTCGCTTCGCAGAGGTCGTATTCACCTCTCTCCCAACCTTCGAGGACGCGGTCACCTACACGAAGACGATCCGCGCCCGGGCGGCAGAGTTGGGGCGTGGGGACGAACTGCCACTGATTTTCAGCTCGTTCCACGCAACGTACGGCGCTACCGAAACCGAAGTCGAACGATTGGTCAGAGAAGCCGAGGAATCGACGGACTTCGACGCCGGTCGCACGAGGCTTGCCGACATGTTCGGCGGCGGCGTGGATTTCTCGGAATTGCCGCTGGATCGGCCGATCCCGGAGTCGTTGTTGCCGGACCCGTCGTCGGTGAATCGACGACGGGGCCGGGTCGAGATCTTCGGCAAGCTCGCATCACAAGGAAAGACTCTGCGTGAGTTGATCATCGCGTCCAAGGACACCGGCCACTGGGCAGCGGCGGGCACCCCGGAACAGCTCGCGGACGCGATCGAGGAACGATACGACGCGGGCGTACTCGACGTCATCACGCTCGGTGACCTTGCCGATCCGCGTACACGCGATTTCGTCACGAACGGACTGCTGCCGGAACTACGCAAGCGCAGAATCGTGGGAACAGATTACGTCGGGGGTACCTTCCGTGAGAACCTCGAGTTGCCACCGCTGCCAACGGTTTCCAGCACCTAGTTGTTGGAGGAGAGTGAGCGCATGAAGAACATGAGGTTGGCCGGCCGTTCCGCCAGGCGACGCATGAAGTAGCCGTACCACTGGCTGCCGTAGGGAACGTAGACCCGCAGGTGATTGCCTTCGGCTACCAATCTGCGTTGTTCGCCGTCGCGGATGCCGTAGAGCATCTGAAACTCGAAATCCTCGGCTGTCCGTTCGGTCAATGTGGCGAGTTCGAGGGCGGCGTCGATCATGGTGGGATCGTGGGAGGCGACCATCGGGTACCCGTCACCTTCCATCAAGACCTTCAGGCAACGCAGGTACGACGCGTCGACTTCGCCGGGCTTTTGGAACGCAACGTCGGCCGGTTCCTTGTATGCACCCTTGCACAGCCGAATTCGTGAACCTGATCCGGAGAAGTGCCGGCAGTCGGCCTCGGTGCGGTGCAGATAGGCCTGCAGAACGGTGCCGAGCGTCGGGAAGTCGCGGCGCAACTCTTTCACGATGGACAGCGTCGAGTCGGTGGTGGTGTGATCCTCGGCGTCGACGGTGACCCACGCTCCCACTTCGGCCGCTGCTGTGAGAATTCGGTGTGCATTCGCCAGCGCAATCTTCTCACCGTCGCCGGGGAGCGACTGCCCCAGTGCGGAGAGTTTGAGTGAGACCTCGAAGGGGTGTTGCGTCCCGGCGGTGTCGGAAAGCGTTGTATAGGTGCGGAGAAGAGAGAGATAGGCGTCGACGGTCGCGGTTGCCTGAGCTGGATCGGTGGTGTCCTCGCCGAGGTAGTCGACCGTCGCGAACCGGCCACTGGTGAGGATGTCGCGTACGGCGGAGACCGCTGCGGGTTCCGCGTCGCCGGCGACAAATCTGTCTACCAGCCTGCGGGTCAAGGCCATTCCGGAGACTGTCTTCTCCAGTCGCGGCGAGCGCGCTGCCGCCAGAAGTACAGGGCGCAGCGGGTTGCTCAGGGACACGGCACTCATCAACGGTTCTCGCTTTCGGCTGAATCGACGTCCTGGTGGGGGTAACGATGATCGGTGGGAGGAACGAAGGTTTCCTTCACGGTTCGCGTCGAAGCCCAACGGAGTAGATTCTGTGGCGAACCGGCCTTGTCATTGGTGCCCGAGGCCCGTGCACCTCCGAAGGGTTGTTGTCCGACAACCGCTCCCGTGGGCTTGTCGTTGACGTAGAAGTTTCCGGCGGCGAACCGCAGACCCTGGTGGGCCTGATCGACGGCGGCACGGTCGGTGGCGATCACGGCGCCGGTCAGGGCGTAGGTGGATCCGCTGTCGATACGAGCGAGGGTGTCGGCGTAGGCATTCGGCGCGGAGTCGTCGTAAACGTGCAACGAGAGTATGGGACCGAAGTACTCGGTGCTGAATGCCTCGTCACTGGGGTCGTCGCCGAGCAGGACGGTCGGCGAGATGAAGAACCCTTCGCGGTCGTCGTAGTCGCCGCCCGCTGCGATGGTGAGGCTGCTGGTCGACTTGGCGCGGACGATCGCGGCGGCGTTGCGGTCGAAGGAACGCTGGTCGATGACGGCGCCGCCGAAGTTCGTCAGGTCGGTGACGTCGCCGTACTTCAGTGACGACACCGTGTCGATGAACGTGTCGCCCATCTTGGCCCACACCGACTTCGGGACGAATGCGCGTGACGCGGCCGAGCATTTCTGTCCCTGGTAGTCGAAGGCCCCGCGGATCAACGCCGTCGTGAGTACGTCCGGGTCAGCGGAACTGTGTGCGAGTACAAAATCTTTGCCGCCGGTTTCGCCGACGAGACGCGGATACGTCCGGTAGTTCGAGATGTTGGCTCCGACCTCACGCCACAATCGCTGGAACGTTGCGGTGGATCCGGTGAAGTGGATGCCCGCCAGGCGGGGGTCGGCAAGCGCGACCTCGGACACCATGGGGCCGTCGCCGAGAACAAGATTGATCACCCCGGGCGGGAGGCCGGCGGCTTCGAGTAGTTGCATCGTCAGGTACGCCGCGACGGCCTGCGTCGGTGACGGCTTCCAGATCACGGTGTTGCCCATCAGTGCCGGTGCGGTGGGTAGATTTCCGGCGATGGCGGTGAAATTGAAGGGCGTGATCGCGTAGACAAAGCCTTCGAGCGGCCGATATTCGACGCGATTCCACACTCCCGGAGCGGAAACGGGCTGGTCGGCGAGTATCTGACGAGCGAATGCGACGTTGAATCGCCAGAAGTCGATCAGTTCGCACGGTGCGTCGATCTCGGCCTGATATGCGGTCTTGGACTGCCCGAGCATTGTTGCGGCGGCGATGGTTTCACGCCACGGTCCGGAGAGCAGGTCGGCAGCTCTCAGGAAGACTGCAGCCCGGTCGTCGAACGAGAGGTCGCGCCAGGCGGGGGCGGCGAGGGTGGCGGCGTCGATTGCGTCTCGAACGTCCGAGTGCGTTGCGCCCGCAAATGATCCGATCACGGAACTGTGACGGTGTGGTTGAACGACTTTCTCCCGCTTACCTTCCGCGGTTCGGTGGACGCCACCGATGACCTGTCTGATGTCGGTCGGTGTTTCGGCCAGTTCGGTCAGCTTCATGCGTAGGCGAGATCGCTCCGGGCTTCCCGGCGCGTAATTGTTGACCGGTTCGTTGGAGGGGTGGGGGACATTGGTGACGGCGTCCATGACGATCCTTCGGCAGACTCAGGAGTGGGCAGTTGTCGTGTTGTTCACCAGTCAAGTCGAAAGATCTCGGTGAGTAATCCGCTGAGCGGCCAAATATCGGCGGCCGTGTTTGTCCGATTGGCTGAACTGTTTTCGCAGGAAAATGCACTATTCTCGAAATCAAGGCGTAGGAACGGTCCGGAAAGTTGGTGGTACGTGTCTATCCGTGGGGTCAGGCTCGACGCGGTCCTTGGAGCACTGGGTGGAGCCTTTGTCCAGCTCGTCCTCGCGCCGCCAGGCGACGACTTCTTCGTCGACTCCGTGGTGTTCGCGGAGGTCGGGGACCTCGTGCGCCCCAGAACTGCAGACGTCGAATCCTCTGAGCTCTGGCTCACTGTCGGTGTCGGTGCAGCCGAACTGGCGGCCTGGTTGAACCGCCTCGATCAGAGGAGCTCAGCGCCTCGGGCCGTCATGTCGAAGGAGGCCTCGGACACGTCGGTGCAGGAAGCGGCAAAGCGCGCCGGGATCGCGTTGATAGCGGTCCATGCGGACGCTCGTTGGGATCGATTGTTCACCACGGTCCGCGGCGTGCTCGATCATTCGGTATCCCGACAGGATTCGGACGACATCGTATTCGGCAGTGACACAGACTTGTTCGAGTTGGCTCAGAATGTCGCAGCACTCACTCGGGGAATGGTCAGTATCGAGGACGAGCGTTCTCATGTCTTGGCTTACTCGGCATCGGGGGATGCTGCGGACGAGCTACGCAAACGATCCATTCTCGGACGCGAAGGACCTCACGAATACCTCCGAAAGCTGCAGGAGTGGGGCGTCTTCGAGAGCCTGCGCCGCAGCGACGACGTGGTCGAGGTGCCTGCCCACGAAGACCTCGCAATCAGGCGACGGTTGGTGGTTCCGATACGCAGGATCTCCGAGAACATCAAGGGGGAGAGTGGTTTCAATTCTGGCCTGCTCGGCACTATCTGGGTTCAGGAAGGCCCGCTTCCCATTGCCGGCGACGCCGACAGCGTCCTCCGAGGCGCCGCTGCCGTTGCTGCTCGGCTGATTTCGCGTATTCGGGACGCACCGAACAACGAGGCGATACAGATTCAGCGGTTGCTCGGGGTTCGAGGCGGGGGCGTCGACGTTCCTTCCCTGGCGGCCTCGTTGTCCATTCCCATGTCCGGACCGGCGATGGTGATCGGGGTGGCGGGCGTCGGTGGCGGTGGGCTGCCGTCTTCGGGTGAACTCGTGTCGTCTTTGCGCCTGCACGCCAGCGCCTTTCAGCGTGAATCGCTGGTGAGTGCCGTCGGCACCCGGCTCTATGTGCTGTTTCCCCGAACCCAATCCGTGAAATCCACAGTCTCGTGGACCCGCGAAGTTATCGCGCGTTTGGACAAGGTGTCGCCCTCGGGTTTACGGGCCGCCGTGTCGTCTCCGGTCTCGACGCTTGCCGAGGTGGCTCAGGCTCGGGCCGAAGTGGATCGGGTACTCGACGGCACGTCGGGGGATGCTCGTGTGACCACTCTCGCGGACTCGCGTACCCCGGTGCTGCTGCGCGAAATCATGAACACGATCGCGGCCGACGAGCAACTGCATGATCCGAGAATCGACGCCCTGGACGTCTACGACAGACGTAACGGGTCGAACATGCGAGAAAGCGTCAGCGTCTATCTTGCGCTCTCGGGAGACGTCAGACGCGCATCCGAGCAGCTCCGGATTCACCCGAATACACTCCGGTATCGGATCAAGAGGGTCGAGGAGATAACAGATACCGATCTGTCCGAGCCGTCGGCGAGGCTGTTGATGGAGATTCAGCTGGCGGCCTCCGCTCGCGCAGTGAGGTCGCCGAACCTGTCGGACCCCAGCAGTACGCTTCGCGAATGATCGACTCAGCGAAGGTGCCAGGCGCAGCGCGCGCGTACTTCGACGGCGGCGATGTCCGCGACGTGTTCACCGAAGACGCGGTAGTGCGTGACGATGGCCGGACGTATTTCGGCATCGACGAAATCGTGGCGTGGAAGTCCGCCGTGTCGACTGCGTTCACCTTCACCCAGAAGATCGAGTCGGTGCACACGCCTGGCTCGGCCGTTGTCGTGTCTGTGAAGGTCGAGGGTGATTTTCCGGGAAGCCCGGTCCAGTTACATCACCATTTCACTTTCGACGGTGATCGGGTTTCCGCTCTCACGGTGTGCCCCTGATGCCCACAGCTGACGAACTTCTCGGGGTATCCGTCGTGGCCGATCTGGCAGGCTGCCTCGAGCGTGCGACTGGTGATACGCGCCTTTCCCTCGTTCGAGGTAGTTCATCCGAATTCGACGGAATGAGTCTCGGTGAGCGCACACGCGTCGTACGGGACGCGATGATTGCCGAACTGCCCGAGGACTTTCCGGTTTTCGCGGAGATCATCCGTCGTGGGCTCGAAGAGGAGACCTTCACGGGGTGGATGATCTGGCCGGTCACCGAAGCAGTTGCCGTCACGGCGACACGGAGCGGCTCCGAGTCGGATTTCGACGGTGGAATGGCACTCCTCGCTGAGCTGACTTCGCGTCTGACTGGTGAATTCGCGATTCGAACCTTCCTTGAAACGGACCTTCACCGTTCTCTGGCGATTGCACTCGCCTGGACCGGGCACGAAGACGAACACGTCCGGCGTTTGGCGACCGAAGGCACTCGTACACGTTTGCCTTGGGGAAGGCGAGTGAAAGAGTTGACGGCGCGTCCCGAGTCGACAATCTCCATTCTCGACGAGCTGTACCGGGATGATTCCGAATATGTACGCCGTTCGGTCGCAAACCATCTCAACGATCTCAGTCGTGCCGATGCAGCGCTCGCAGTATCGACCGCGAAGCGCTGGTTACAGACACCGGATTCCAACACACTGAAAATCGTCAAACATGCATTGCGGACGTTGATCAAGGCCGGCGACCCAGATGCTCTGTCCCTCTTGGGGTTCTCACCGCCCACCGACGTCGTGGTCGAGGGGTTCGTCATCGACCGCGAAACAGTTGATGCGGGTGGAGAACTCACCTTCGACTTCGCCGTCACGAACAACGGCAGCGAGTCCGTCACCGTCGTGATCGATTACATCGTCCACCACGTAAAGGCCAACGGGCAGACGACGCCCAAGGTCTTCAAACTGACGACACGAACGCTGGAGCCCGGGGTGCCGGCCCGCATCGCGAAGAGGCATTCCTTCAAACCGATCAGTACCCGGAAGTACTACGCAGGCGACCATGCCGTCGAGGTACAGATCAACGGCGTACGCCAGGTGCGAGGTGTATTCCGTTTGGATGCGTGAATGACCCCACCCGGTGAGACGGGGTCACTCGAGTCCTGAACGAATGCCGCACAGATGTCAGCGCATGACTTGTACTTGTTCGGCGATATCAGCGGCCAGGGCCATGGCAGTCAGAGCGAGGCCGTTGTTGAGGTCGTAGCGCAACTGCCCGACATTGTCGTTTTGGACAGCCCGTACTCGTTTCCACGTGGGCGATTCGGCTTCGACAGCGTCTGGGTTCTGTAGCGACACGAAGTCGGCCTGGTCGAAGATGGCGAGCTCCTCGAGGCTGTAGAAGGTCGAATCCTTCCGATCGGGTGCGGCATGGGCAGCGTCGGTCAAGACGTTCAAGCCGAGGTCCTGCGCAACCGACACCGCGAACGTGTTGTTTTGCAGCCAGATCTGACCGCTGTCTGCGCGGGCGATCGCGATTGTTTTTCCTTCGAGGAGACCACCGATCTTGGCCCGCGCTTGTGCAAGTTCAGCGTTGTATCGGGCGATGACGCGCTCAGCGACCTCGCGGCGATCGAGAGCCGTGAGTTGCGCGGTCATGGCGTGCTTCCAGGACGAGCCCGTCTTGCCTTCGTCGACGACGAGCACCGGTGCGATGTCAGTGCCGAGCAGGCCCTTGTCCTGGTAGTAATCCCACCCGCCTTTCCCGACGACCAACAGATCGGGGTCGTGGCTCAGTATCGATTCGGCATTCGGTTCGTTGTTCGTCCCACCGAGGCGAGCTGCGCCGGCGGGTACCTGCTGCATGAGTTGAGACTTCGGATCCCAATTGGTCGCGACGATCGGGTACTCGGCCAGTAGTGCGAAATCGAGGGCTCCTCGGGCTTCGAGCACCACGACACGCTTGGGGTTCCGCGGGAGGCGGTAGGCCTGGTCCGCGACGACGATGTCGACCCACTCGTCCGAGGCTTCGGTGCCGTTGGATTCGCTCGAACACGCAGACAGTGCGCCCAGTGCACCGAGCGCCGTCGCACCGGTCAGGAAGCCACGTCGTGTCAAGGAATCGATCAGACGGGTGAATTCGCGGTCCACATCTTTCGTCGACTGCAAGGCGGTTTCGGGCGCGGAAGGGGAAACCCTCGGTTGGAAGGTTTCGGTCGATTCGATCACAGGCATGAGAAGGCGCAGCTCCATCTGATGTTCCGGGCATTGGCAGGGTGCCCACTCAACGTATTCGAACTTCGTTGTCGGAGCCTTGCTCCAAAGCGCCAACCGCTCAGCGGATTTGGCCATTCTTCAACGGACTCGTGCTGGGGGACGCTCTCCTCGGACTCGGCTCGGAGTGGAGGGGCACGCCCATCCCATTCGAACTCGAGGTATCGTGGTCGACATGCAGCGCGTTTATTTCTGGTTTAGCAGGCCGGCCCCGGGTGGGCCTGCCGGCGTAACCACGCGCTGACAACCTCCACCCAAGAGCCGGACTACAGACCGGCTCGCTGGAGTTTCTCTTCATCTCTGGGGTCGGCCTGAGAACAGGAAACCGAAAACCCCATGACTGTCACCATCGACACCACCGCATCTTCGGACAGCCTCGACGATCAGCGCACTGTGAGTATCAGTCCGCTCGTGTCACCGGCGACTGTTCGTGCTCAGCACGCTCCGGACGAGGTCGCGGCCGCAACCGTGCGCACCGGTCGTGCTGACACCATCAACATCCTCAACGGTGACGACGATCGTTTGATCGTCGTTGTAGGTCCGTGCTCTGTGCACGATCCGGAAGCCGCGATGGACTACGCCCGCCGGTTGGCCGCCAAGGCCGAGGAGTTGCGGGACGATCTGCACATCGTCATGCGCGTTTACTTCGAAAAGCCGCGCACCACGCTCGGGTGGAAGGGACTGCTCAACGATCCGCACCTCGACGGAACTTTCGACATCAACACCGGGCTCGGTATCGGTCGCAAACTGCTTCTCGACGTGTCGAGTCTGGGTCTGCCTGTCGGTTGTGAATTCCTCGACCCGATCATGCCTCAGTACATTGCGGACCTGGTCAGCTACGGTGCGATCGGTGCCCGGACCGCTGCGAGCCAGGTGCATCGCCAGCTGTGCAGCGCACTGTCCATGCCCGTCGGCATCAAGAACTCCACCGAAGGTGACGTGCAGGTAGCCGTCGACGGTACCCGCGCTGCCGCCGCGAGCCATGTGTTCCCCGGTACCGACCTCGACGGTCAGGCTGCCTTGATTCGCACCGCCGGCAACCCCGACTGCCATGTCATTCTTCGCGGCGGCAGCGACGGACCCAACTACGATGCCGAGACTGTCGCGGACACCCTTGCTCGCCTGCACAAGTCGAACCTGCCCGAGCGCGTGGTCATCGACGCGAGCCACGGCAACAGCAGCAAGGACCACGAGCGTCAGGTCATCGTCCTGGACGACATTGCCCGTCGTCTGACCGAGGGTGAGCGGGGAATCGCCGGCGTCATGTTGGAGAGCTTCATCGAGGCCGGACGTCAGGACCTGACCTTGGGTAAGGCGGACGAGCTCACCTACGGTCAGTCGATCACCGACGCGTGCATCGACTGGTCCACCACGGCAGCGCAGTTGGATCGTTTGGCGCAGGCTGTTGCGGCTCGGAGGGGCTGACGCCCCCGTGCGCGTTTAGGGAGTGCCTGGACTCGCTAAACGCGCACAGGGCCGCTAGGCCAACACTTCTCGCGTGGCCGTGACCAGGCGTTCCAGCCAAGCGTCCGTGCCGACGGCGCGGCGCAGTGGCTCGTTGGGCAATTCGATGCTGACCGGCAGCCCGGCGGGCAACGTCGACCAGATGTCGGCCAGGGCGATGCCGCCGGTGCCGGGCACGAGGCGCTCTTCGCGGGCGTGACGGATCAGCTCTGCGTCGTCTGTGGGCGCGGGCGTCGAACCGTCGCACATCTGGGCGTAGTGCAGCCACTCAGGCGGGATGGACGCCAGATCTTCGAGCGTGGTCGCCGAGCGGTCGGTGTGCAATGCGTCGACGAGAACACTCCGAGCCGGACCGTCTGCCGCCGAGACGATCTCGATGGCTGCACGCGCATCGGGCACCGCCGTCCACGGCATGAATTCGAGCGAGGCGACGATGCCGTAGTTCGCGCACAGGTCTGCGAGGCGGGCATAGGAGTCCGTGAGACGAGCGCGGTCACGGTCGTCGCCGCCGACCAGAACGGCCTTGGCGTTGAGCTGCGCTCCCGCTTCGAGGAGCGGAACGTAGTCGGCGGGATCGAAGTCGGCTGCAAGACGGATGATTTCGAGATCGAATACCTCGACCGGTGAATCATCCAGTCGACGCACCAGTTCGTTCAACCCCTGCTTGTCCTCGTGCAGGGGGTACGCCGTCGTACCCGGTGCCGCGGGCATCAACCGGATACCGATCGTGTCGAAGCCGTGCTTTTCGGCCAAGTCGACATGCTGCATCGGTGCGGTATCGAGCACGGTGAGGGCCGCCAGCCCGAGTGAGAGTGTCATGCGTGCGCTCCAACTGTCTTGGCACCGGCCAGTTCCCGGCCTGCCAGGTAACCGAAGGTCATGGCCGGACCGAGGTTGATACCGCCGGAGGGGTAATGCCCACCCATCACGCTGGCCTGATCGACACCCACTGCAAGCAGTCCCTCGATGGGGCGGTCGTTGTCGTCGAGCACGCGCGACGAAGAGTCGGTGACAAGCCCGGCGAAGGTGCCGAAGCTACCCGGTACAACTTTCACCGCGTAATACGGACCCTTCTGCAAGGGCGCGAGTGACGGGTTCGGCCAGGGATTGGCGGTATCACCGGATCCCCGGTTGAACGGTGTTGCGCCGCGACCGAACTCGGGGTCGTCGCCACTGCGAGCTCCGGTGTTGAACGCCGAGACGGTCTTCTCCAACTGCGCCGCATCGACGCCGATCTTCTCGGCCAAGTCCCGAACAGTGCGCCCCCGCGTGAGGTATCCCGAGCGCAGATACGGCTGGATCGGGATCGGTAGTGGCTTGGCCATGCCGAGCGGGAGGTAGCGCACGTACTGCTGATCGGCGATCAGCCACGAGCACACCTCATCGCCCTCAGGAACCTGCTCGACCATCGCAAGCGTGTAGTCGTGGTAGCCGAGTGCTTCGTTGACAAACCGCCTGCCGTTCGCGAGAACCCCGATGACGCCGGGCTTTCCGCGGTCGAGGATGTGGGGGAACACACCTTCCTTGCCGTTGCGGTAACGAACGATGGAGACGGGGCAGTAGGCAACGGGGGAGGCGAGCGTGCGGTCGAGTCGTCCGCCCACGGATTCGCCGAGGGTGATGCCGTCGCCGGTGGTTGTCTTCGGGGTGAGCGACCAGTGTTCGTGTCCGGTTGGGGTGCGCGGGAACAATTCGCGTCGTCGATCGATGTCGTGTGCAAAGCCGCCGGTGGCGAGTACAACGCCACGCGTGGCTGTTACCGAGTACGCACCGTCCGGACCTTCGAGACGGACGCCGACAACGCGGCCGTCGTCATCGGTCTGCAATGCGGTCGCGGACGTCTTGACCCGAAACTCGACGCCCAGATCGAGCGCTGAACGCAGCATCATGCCGACCAGGGCAGTACCGTTGACGAGTTGCTGACCGCGACGCTTGGTGGCGAGGTCGAACATGTGCTTGGTGACTCGAACACCGCAGTGCGCAAAGGCTTTCGGTGACCGCGTCGAGTGGAGGAACGCCTGCAGATCGGGGCCGGCCATGATGCCCATTCCGAGGAACGACGTCTCGTACAACTGCCGACGGAGCAAGGCCGCAACATCTGGCCCGAGCTTTCGCAGACTCACCGGTTTCGGTCCGACGGACCGGTGACCGGTGCCGGCACCCGGTGTGTCACCGTGAATGTCGGCGATCTTGGCTCCGGGAACGAACTTCAGCGCGGTCTTGCGTTCGAAGAACTCGACCATCTCCGGTGCGCCGTCGAGGAGTGCATCCACCTTCGCGGCGTCGAAGTTGTCGCCGAGTCGGTTCTCCAAATATGTCCGCGGTGCCGAGCGATCCTCGACAACACCATCTGCGATGGCAAACATGTTGCGCGGAGTCCACATCCACCCACCCGACCATGCCGTTGCGCCGCCGCAGGTGTCGGCCTTGTCGACCACGAGGACGGACGCGCCGCCATTTGCTGCGGCAATCGCTGTGGAAAGCCCACCTGCGCCGGAGCCCACGACAACCACGTCGTAGGTGAGGGGGGTACTGCTGCTCATTTCTGCTCCTTGGCAGTTGTTGCGAGGGTCGGCGTCGACGACAGTTCGACAACCTTCCCGGTTCGTGACGATTCGTAGATTGCGGCGATGATGGCCAGCGACGCGCGGGCGTCGCGTCCGGTGACGGCGGGTTCGCGCCCGGTCAGGACGGCGTCGGCGAAGTCCTGCACCTGCAATGTATGGAAGTCGGTCAGTGCCGCATTGACCGCGCCCACATCAAGATTCGCGTCGGCGTCCGCGGAGTACGGCGACTGGAATTCCACTTCGCCTGTTACGGTCCAGATTTCGTTGACACCCTCGTGCCCTTCGGGGAACTCGAGGACACTGGCAATTGCTCCGGAGCGCCCGATCACCGTGACGCGGTTGCCCAAATTGTGATTGGCACCCGTGGTCGCGGTGACGGTGGCGGTGCCGCCCGAGGCAAAGGAAATCACCGCCGACGCGCTGTCCTCGGTCTCGATGTGCTCACCGTGAGTATGGGTGCGGATGAAGCCACTGACCGAGACGGCCTCGCCCATGAACCAGGCCAGCATGTCGATCTGGTGCACGGCCTGCGTCATGAGCACGCCGCCCCCGTCGGTGTCCCAGCGTCCGCGCCACGCGTCGGCCGAGTAGTAACTCGATGGACGATGCAGGATCACCGACGCCTCACCGAGCGTGGGAAGCCCGATCCGGCCGTCGTCGATCGCGTCCCGGATACGACGCGCTGCCGGCCAGAAGCGTCGTTGGAAGAGGACGCCGAAGGTGATACCGGCTCGGTCGGCGGCCTCGATCATGCGGTCGGCTGCGGCAACATCCACCGCGATGGGCTTCTCGCACAACACATGTACACCGGCCTCGGCCGCGGCAACGACGACCTCTTCGTGCACCGGGTGAGGCGTGCAGACGGTGCAGGCATCGAGACCGAGAGCAAGTAGTTCGTCAACGGAACTGACGGCTGCGGGAATGCCGTGGAGTGCCGCGAACTCCTGAGCGCGCCCAATATCGGGATCGCAGCAGCCGATCACCTCGACGCCGGGTACTTGTTGCAGAGCACGGGCATGGTTGCCGGCGATCTTGCCGCAGCCGACGATTCCGACTTTCAACGTCATCAGAAATGCTCCTCTGCTTCGACGTCCCGCGCCGCGGACTCGCCGCGGTCGAGACTGTTCAGTGCGGTGACGTCTTCGGCGGTAAGTGTCACGTCGAGAGCCGCCAGATTCTCGGCCTGGCGGGTCGGGTTAGCTGACCTCGCGACCGGGACCACGCCCTGCGAGGAGTGCCACGCGAGAACCACCTGCGCTGGGGTGCAACCGATTCGACCGGCAATCTCCCCGACGACGGCGTTGTCGAGCACGTCACCCCGACCGAGGGGGCTCCACGACTGGGTGAAAACGCCGAGCTCGTCGTTTGCCCGGCGCACCGGAATGCGAGCGAGCGACGGGTCCATCTGAATCTGGTTGACTGCCGGTGCCTCACCGGTTTCGGTGACGAGTCTGTGCAAGTGGTGCTCCAGGAAGTTCGACACACCGACGTACCTGACCAGTCCGGCATCGCGGCAGGCCAGCATCGCCTCGAACGACGCAACATAGCGATCGATTCGCGGGAGCGGCCAGTGGATCAGGAAAAGATCCAGCCGGTCGAGCCCTAGTCGTTCCAGGCTCTGCTCGAGGGCGCCCCGGATGTCGCCGGAAACCTGGTCGTTGCCACGAAGTTTGGTGGTGACAAACAGTTCTTCTCGCGGTACACCAGATTCTGCCAGCGCCACACCGACAGCATCCTCGTTGGCGTAGATCGCGGCGGTGTCGATGAGGCGGTATCCAGCCTCGATGCCGGAGAGAACGGACGTCGTGGCGTCCGCGCCGACGAGGGGCCAGGTTCCGAGTCCGATGGGCGGCAATGCAGTTGCGACCGGTGCGGCTGCCTGCGTAGTCATGCGTGAATCTCCTGACGGGCCGCAGCGGCGGCCGTGATCGTGACGGCGACATCGGCGGCGGTGACGAGTGCAGCGTGAATGGACCCGCCGTCTCCGCTCGCATCGCCGACGGTATGGACACCGAGGCGCGGTGCCAGTGAACGTAGTTCGGTCAGAAGCTCCGAGCGTGGCTCGACGCCCTGTGAGATCAGCAGTTCGCCGGGAGCGTCGACCTCGCTCAGCACACCGGCCGTCGAGATCGTGACCGAGTCGGTGTCGACCTTGGTGATGATCGAGCTCAGGTAGGTCGTGAGGTTCTCACTTGCGGCCAGGCGCGGCAGCAGCACGATCTTGCCGCGTCGTCCGACGTCGTGGGCGATGGTTTCCTGGGGACCGATCATCACGACCTGAGTGCCCTTCTGGAGGAGATCGTCGGCGACGGCCGCAGCCTCGCGATCAGCACCGAAGATCGTGATCGCATCGGGGGCAGGATCTTCGAGGACTAGGAATTCGCGGATGTCACGAACGGTGCGCGTTGCTGCTCGGGGGAGATCGACCGTGGGGCCTACGCCGCCGGCGGCCAGGACTATCGCGTCGAAGTCACGGCCGGCGAGTGAAGCGGCATCTGCCCTGGTCGACGTGTGGCACTGCACTCCGAGATCAGCCAGCTCGGCGAGATACCACTCCACGATCCGCCCGTATTCGGGATACTCGTGCAACTTTGACGCCAAGGCGAAGTCGCCACCGAGACTGGGGCGTTCGTCGTACAGGTCGACGCGATGGCCGGCGAGTGCGAGGTCACGGGCAGCTGCCATCCCGGAGGGGCCGGCTCCGATGACGGCGACTCGCACGGTGACATCAGCAGGCGTCGTGGGCTGGTCCAATTCACGTCCGACCCAGGGGTTCACCGAGCATGGGATCGGGCCGGCCGCCAGGCTGTCGATGCAGTAGTTGCATGCGATACACGGGCGGTAGCGGCCGCCGTCGATCGCGCGATTCGGGAAGTCCGGATCAGCGTGCAGAGTCCGTGCCATGCTGACGAAGTTCGCTTGCCCGGATTCGATGATCTGCGCAGCGATTTCGGGCGATGTAATGCGGCCGGCTACGCCCACCGGGATGTCGAAGTCGCGCTGGTACTGCTCGGAGTACGGTGCTAAGAGGCCACGCGACCATTCGCCGGGCTGGATGATCCACTGTCCCGCTTCGTAGTTGCCCGCCGAGACGTCGAGGAAATCGAGTCGGTCGGTGTCGATGGCGTCGATGCGGGCACGGGTCGTCTCGGCGTCGAGCCCGCCGTCGATTCCCTCGAAGGCTGAGAATCGAAGTCCCAGAGTGATTCCCGGAGCATGCTCGTGTACGGCGGCGATGACCTTGTTGACGAAGAGAGTCGGGTCCGCCCATTCGTCGTCACGGTGGTTGTAAGCGGGGGAGAGGAACTGGTGGATCAGGTACCCGTGTCCGCCGTGCAGGGAGATGACGTCGACGCCGGCCTTCTGGCATCGTGCAGCAGCCTCACCGAAGCACTCGATGATGTGCTCGATGTCGTCGCCGTCGAGTTGTTCGGGCATCTCGCCGCCGACCACCAAGCACGGAATCGGAGTCGGGGCAACGGGAACAAACCCGCTGACAGAACCTTGCGCCGTACGTCCACCGTGGTTGAGTTCGACTCCGACGAGCGCACCATGCGTGTGGATCGCGTCGACCATCTTCTTGATGCCGGGGATCCGCTCGTCGACGTCGACACCCATCTGCCGGATGCGCCCCTTGCCGTCGGCGCGCACGTAGCTCGCCTCGGTGAAGATCAGTGCTGCACCACCTTCGGCACGGCGGGCGAGGTAGGCGATGTACTCGTCCGTCATGGTTCCGTCGACCTCGCAGTAATTGCGCTCCATCGGAGCCGACACGAATCGGTTTCGGAGGCGGACGCTGCCCATGTCGAGAGGTTCGGCGAACGGCGCAGTCACGTTCATCAGCGCTCCTGGTACTTCGCGAGAAAGTACGTGTTCGGTTGTGCTCATGCGTGTGCCGCCTCGGAGAGCAGATCGCGCAGATGACTGCGCATGCGGTCCGTATCGGCTTCGACACCGGTCAGGAGAGTGAAGGTGTCCGAGGCTTGTGCCACCAGCATCTGACCACCGTCGAGAACCGAGCATCCGAGAGTGAGTGCAGCGTCGAGTAATTCGGTGCGCATCGGCCGATAAACGATGTCCGCGACCCATAACTCGGAGTGCAGTGCCGCGGGGTCGAAGGGGGTTCCGGGATGACCGACCATGCCGATTGGCGACGCATTGACGACTCCGTCGCACGTAGCCAGATTGTCGCCGATCTGATCGATCGTCAAAGCCGTTGTGCGCGTTGCAGGGAAGGCCGAGGACACGCGCGAGCACACATCGGCAGCACGTTCGGGATCGACGTCGGCGATGCGGAGGTCCGTCGTACCGGCCGCGGCGAGTGCGTACGCCACCGCGGAACCCGCGCCGCCTGCGCCGGCGAGTACCGCTCGGTTCAAGGTGGCGTCGGGTAAACCACGTTGCAGTGCGGTGAGGAATCCGCTGTGATCGGTGTTGTGGCCGATCAGACGGCCGTTGTCGACGACAACCGTGTTGACGGCACCGAGCAATCGGGCATTGTCGGACAGTTCGTCGAGTGCGTCCACGACAACCTGCTTGCACGGATGGGTGATGTTCAGCCCGGTGAAACCGCCTGCGACGGCGCTCCGCACCACCTCGCCGGTCTTCTCGACCGAGACCGTCAGGTTCTCGAGATCGATCAGTTCGTAGCTGTAGTCGACGAGTGCGAGTGCTGATGCTTCGTGCGAATGCAGCGCCGGCGAGAGGGAGGTCGAGATCCCCGCTCCGACGAGGCCGATTCGGTGACGTGTGAATTCGGTAGTCATGACATTCTCCTGCATAAGTGGGGACGGCCCCTCGCGGAAAATCAACGCGAGGGGCCGGTCCGGTCAAGCGTTGTTGCTGGTGAGCTCTGAGTCCTGCTTGGTCGGCAGGCTCGGCTTCGGTTGGCCCAGTTCAGCTGTGGGCGTCCGGTACGTCTCCGGCCCGGTCATGGCGGCGATGGCTGACACGACTGCAAAACCGAGGCACATCCAGGCAACCGGCGTCCAGTTGCTCTTGTCTCCAGCCGAAATCGCCTGGGCGATAGCGGGTGTGAAGCCGGCGACGAGTAGACCGAGCATGAGGCTCACAGCCATACCGGTGTATCGGACCTTTGCGGGAAACTGCTCCGGGAAGTACGCCGGGTAGGTACCGTTGGGCATCGCGTAGAAGATGCCGATCATGACGATTCCCGAAGCAAAAACCATGGGAACGCTCTGGGTTCCGATGGAATGGAAGAACACGAAGATCATCAGCCCCGCTCCGATCGCACCGATGACGAAGATCGGCTTGCGCCCGTAGCGATCGGAGAGAATGCCGAACAGTGGCTGCGTCAGTACGGCAACAAAATTGGCGGTCGCGATGGCCCACAGCATCGTGGAGCGTTCGAATCCGGATTCGACGGCGTACGCCAGCGCGAAGACGTTGACGATGGTGTTGATCATCGCGAAGGTCGAGCTCATGCTGATACGGATCACGGTGCGCCAGTGCGAGCGGAACATCTCGACGACGGGGATTCCCGCTGTCTCGTCCTGCTCTTTGAGTTCTTCGAACACTTCGGGCTCGTCGAGGGTGCGACGCAACCAGAGCGCGACGACGGTCACGATGATGCTGAGCCAGAAGGGAACTCGCCAACCCCACGAGTAGAGGTCTTCGTCGGGCAGGCTTGCCACCGGGATGAACACCAGGCTGGAGATGACGATGCCGAACATGATCCCGCTCATGGTGAACGAGGTGAAGAACGAGCGACGGTGATCAGGTGCGTGTTCGAGTGTCAGCGCCGACGAGCCGGGGGATTCACCGCCGGCCGAGAGCCCTTGAAGGAGACGGAGCAAGACGAGGATGATCGGTGCGGCTATGCCGATCTGGTCATAGGTCGGCAGGCAACCGACGATGACGGTCGCAACTCCCATGAGGAGAAGGCACGCGAGAAGTGCGTTCTTCCGTCCGTAGCGATCGCCGAGGTGACCCCACAGCACCGCTCCGAGCGGGCGGGCGACGTAGGCAACACCCAGGGTGCTGATCGAGAGCAGGGTTGCCGTTGATCCGCCGCCGGGGAAGAAGATCTTGGGGAACACCAGCGCGGCCGCGGAGCCGTAGATGAAGAAGTCGTAGTACTCGAGGGTGCTGCCGAGGAAGCCCGAAACAGCGGCGCGGCGCGCGTTCGCATTCGGATGTTCCTCGGTCGAGTTCGTGGAACCGGTGGAGGTAATCGGAGGTGCCATGTGAAGTCCTTTCGTCCCGATGGGCCGGCCGTGGTGGCACGTTTGGAGATGCACCACGCATCGGTGACGTCCCTCACCTTTCGGCGGCTGAGACGACAGTGCCACGAAGGACTATGGCGCGTCCAACACTAAATGAGTCTCAGATAATGACGTTATTGGTCTCAATGTCCGGGGTAGGCAGAATCTCCTCCGACGTCTCCAGTGCGACGGCGAGCGCATCGGTCATGTGCCGTGGTGACCAGGCAATTCCGTGATTCATGTACGTCGGCTCGCCGGTGAGCGGGACGAACACACTGCCAGGGGGCGTGATCGCAGCCATGCCCGATGTCATCAGGGCTACGCCGACGCCGGCAGCAACAAGCATCAGGATCATGTACGGATCGGTGATCTCCTGGACTACGCGGGGTCTGAAGTCGGCGTTCATGCAAGCCCGCATCGCGGTCTCCTGCAGTGCCGAGCCGGCCGAGAGCGGGGTGGTCACGAATCCGTCGCCGGCCAATTCGCGGAGATCGATCGCGTCCCTCTCGGCAAGCGGATGGTCGATCGGAAGCACGGCGCCGAACGCCTCCCGTCGAATGAGTCGGGTAGAGAGCGATGCGGATTCCACCGGCAGCCCGACGAAGGCGAGATCGAGGGCGCCGCTCTCGAGTTGAATGACCGCGTCGCGCGTCATGATCCGGCCGAGGAGTGTCAGTTCGACTTCGGGATAGCGCTGACGCAACGCGCGGGTCAGTGGCGGAAGTGCTTGATAATTGAGCACTCCGGTGAATCCGATCGTGACTCGTCCGTAGACGCCTCCCGACGATGCCCGCGTAGCGTGCCGTGCGGTCTCCATGTTCTCGATGACGCGATAGGCGTGGGGGAGAAAGGCATGTCCGCCGGACGTGAGTGCGACGCTGCGGGTGCTCCGTTCGAACAACTTGACGCCGATGTCCTTTTCAAGCTTTCGGATCATTTGGCTCAGCGGCGACTGCGCCATCTGGAGCCGTGACGCGGCCCGTCCGAAGTGAAGTTCTTCCGCAACCGCGACGAACGCGTGCAACCAGCGGGTTTCCATCGACAACGCCTCCAGGTATTTGACGTCGACGACAAACGCCATATATTCAGAATTTCTACACAGTGTGACGGCAATTATGCCTATTTGCAACATAAATTGAGTGCGTAACGCACAGAAACTCAGGAGTGAAGAGGATGCAGAGTTATCCGGAAGGTGTCACCGCGCTCATCACCGGCGGTGCGAGCGGAATCGGCGCCGCCAGCGCAAAGTTGCTGACGGAGAGGGGAGTTCGGGTGATCACGGCAGATCTTGCCGAGGGAGCGCACGAACAACTCGACGTGAGCGACCCGGACGCCGTCGACGCGCTTCGTGCCCGAGTCGGCAGTGTCGACATCTTGATCAACAGTGCGGGAATTGTCGGGCCGTCAGCGCCGCTGGTCGAGGTTGATCTTGCGGCCTGGCAGCGTACGTTCCGCATCAACGTGGAGGGAACATTCCTCATGTGCCGGGCATTCGCACCGGGGATGGTCGCGTCGGGGTGGGGACGGGTCGTCAATCTCGCGAGTATTGCTGCCAAGGACGGAAACCCGAATCAGAGTGCGTATTCGGCGTCCAAAGCGGCCGTTGTCGCGCTGACGAAATCACTCGGCAAGGAGGTCGCCACCACCGGAGTGCTGGTCAACGCGATAGCGCCGGCGGCGGTGGAAAGCCCCATGAATGCCGGTACCGATCCTGCCATTCTCGCCCGTTCGCAATCTTTGACGCCGATGGCGCGGATGGGGAAGGCGGACGAGATCGCCGAACTGATCTCCTGGCTGTCGTCGTCTGCGGTGAGTTACTCGACCGGTGCCGTGTACGACGCCAGCGGTGGCCGCGCAACGTATTGAAATACCTTCTTGGGGAGACCGATCAGAATTGGAGCAGTGACTGCCACAGTTCACGAGATGCATCCTGGTACTCGAGCATGTGCGAGATCAGGTCTCGCAGTGGCTGCGTTGGTTCGAGCTCTTCCGGAAGTAGTGGATTGCGGACGATGACCGCGATGATCGCGCTGCCCAGGGCAAGTGATTCGCGGGCGGCTTCCTCGCGGCTGATTGCCGCCAGGCGGGTTTGCGCCTGTGTGAGTGCTTCGCGAGCCTCGGCGATGTCGGCCAACAGCGCTTCGGAGTTCCAGAGTGTGCGGATAGTCGAATCATCCTCGGGGGTAAGGTGATCAACCTCCATCAGCGACGATTCGGGAGCGGCGCCGAGTCGGCGGAGAGTGTGGCGAGCGCTGTCGATTCCGCCGCCGAGATTGTTCGGACGGACGGCGAGTGTGGGCTTCCAGTCCTCGTAGCCCGCCAGGCGCAACGCTTGATCGTGCCGGCGGGCGGCGGTGCGGTCGCTTCGTTTGAGCCCTGAGTGCTCGACGGCGATCCAGGTGCCGTCCCAGGGGTGTATGCGATCGGTACGAGTTCGCCACCCCTCCACTTCGCTGTAGGTGGGGATGCCGTCCGGGTTGAGGACGTATGTTCCGCGAGCGGTACGACGCAGTTTGCCCTCGCGGCACAGACGGCCCGCTGCCACGCGAATGCTTGATGCGCTTACGCCGACAATCTGGCCGGCCCGGGTCAGCATGGCGGTGCTGAACTCGGTGTCCGGGCTCGCCGTTGCGAGGTCCAGCACGACTCGGGTTGCGGACATTCCTCGATCAGTTTGTAACAACTTTTGAACAACTCCTGACAAATTCTGTTACAAGTGGCATGGTGGGTACCGGGAAACCTTATCCGCGAGCAGTGAGGAAATATCGTGACCGACTCCGATCGACCAGGTGGCGATGTCTATGTGGAGCGTGACGGTGGCGTCACCGTCGTCGTGATGAATCGCCCCGATCGCAAGAACGCGGTGGACGGGCCGATGGCAGCGCAGTTGCGTGATGCCTTCCTGGAATTCGAGTCGGACGAGAGCCAGAAGGTGGCGATTCTGTGGGGTGCGGGCGGCACATTTTGTGCCGGTGCGGATTTGACCGCAGTCTCCGATCCCGCCCGCGTGCACGAGTTGCATCCGGAAGGCGGCGGCACCGGTCCGATGGGGCCGAGTCGGTTGGCGTTGTCCAAACCGCTGATCGCCGCGGTCAGTGGATACGCGGTTGCCGGAGGGCTCGAGCTTTCATTGCTCGCGGACCTGAGGATCTGCGAGGAAGATTCCGTGTTCGGAGTCTTCTGCCGACGCTGGGGAGTTCCGTTCATCGACGGCGGGACCGTGCGACTGCCGCGAATTGTCGGGCAGGGGCGAGCACTCGACATGATCTTGACCGGTCGTCCGGTCGATGCTCCGGAGGCGCTGGCCTTCGGTCTGGCCAATCGTGTTGTTCCAGTGGGGAAATCACTCCAGGCAGCCAAGGAACTTGCACACCAGTTGACCGCGTTTCCGCAACTTTGCATGCTCGCGGATCGCGCGTCGGCCTACCGATCTTTTGATCTACCACTTGCCGAAGCGCTGCGCGCCGAGGGCGTTGCAGGAAATCCCATTGTCATCGCTGAAGGTGTGCGCGGCGCTGCTGCGTTCGCCGCGGGCGCCGGCCGGCACGGCCGATTCGAGAACAACCGGAATTCGAATGAGGAAACTGAACCATGATGCCCATAACCAGAGATCTGATCGTCCGTGGCGCGCGACAGCACGGGGCGCGAACGGCCGTCGTCTTCGGCGATCGATCGATGACGTTCACGGAAGTGGACGAACTCAGCAGCCGATTGGCACACGCGTTCATCGCGCTCGGTATCGGGCATGGCGCACGGGTTGCGTTGCTGGTCAACAACTCTCTTGCCAGCGTGCCCGTCGATTTTGCCTGCGTCAAAGCCGGAATCAATCGGGTTCCGCTCAACTCGCGACTCTCGGTCGACGAGCACGCGAGGATGCTCGAGGACACCGACAGTTCCCACGTCGTCTTCGGTCATGACCTCGCGGACCGAGCCGCTGAACTCTCAGCCAGGTTTCCCGAGCGGACATTCATCGGGCTGGAAACGAACTCGGAGGGACAGAGGTCTCTGCTCGACCAAGCACAGAGCATGCCTTCGGACATGCCTGACATCGAGGTGGCTCCCGACGATGTGATCCTGACTCTGTTCACGTCCGGCACTACGGGAACGTTGAAGGCCGCGCAGCACACCCAGCGCAGCTACGCCGCCATCTGCCGCAATGTGCTGCTCAATCTGCTTCCGGCGACTCAGGACGACACGATGCTGCATGCGGCATCGCTGATCCATGCCAGCGGTGTGTTCGTGCTTCCGTTCTGGCTCCGCGGCGGAAAGACCGTCGTCCTTCCCGGATTCGACCCATCGACGTTCCTGAACTCGATAACCGAGCATCGTGCCACCGCAATCAATTTGGTGCCGACGATGATTCAGATGCTCCTCGAACGCCCTGATTTCGCGAGTGCAGACATCGCGAGTCTGAAATCCGTGATCTACGGTGCCTCGCCGATGCCGCTGGACACCATCGAGCGGGCAATGCAGGCATGGGGGCAACACCGCTTTCTGCAGTACTACGGGCAGACCGAGGCGCCTCTGTGTATCGCAGTCCTTCGGCCCGAAGACCACACGGAGGATCGACTACTGTCCTGTGGTCAGCCTGCCATCGACGTCGAGATCAGGCTGCTCGACGGCGAGGGACACGAAGTGCCGCAGGGGGAACCGGGCGAAATCGTGATCCGTTCGCCATCTGCGATCGCCGGATACTTCAATGCACCGGAACTGAATGCGGACACCTTCACCGAAGACGGTTGGGTCCACACGCGCGACATCGGCCAGTTCGACGCCGACGGATTCCTGTTCCTGAAGGACCGGGCTTCGGACATGATCATCAGCGGCGGATACAACGTCTACCCCCGTGAAGTCGAGGATGCGCTCCTGACGCATCCGGCTGTTCGTGAGGTTGCCGTGGTCGGCACCGCCGACGTCAAGTGGGTGGAGGCGGTCACCGCCGTCGTTGTCCTCGCGGAAGGAAACGTCGAAAACGACGCACTGCAAGCATCATTGGTCGCTCATGTCGGCGAGCGACTGGCGTCGTACAAAAAACCGCGGCGAGTGGTTTTCGCCGAATCAGTTCCGAAGACGGCCGTCGGCAAGCTAAATCGGAAGGCGCTGCGAGAGCAACTTCGCGACGCTATCTGACTCCGCGAGTACGGAATTGAACGCTGATCCTCGGCCCGAGTGCCCTCGCACTCTTGGGGACGCAGTGTTCCCAGGTGCGTTGGCAGGATCCGCCCATCACGAGTAGATCGCCGTGACCGAGATTGAACCGGATCGATTCGCCACCCCCGCGGGGTCGCAGTAGGAGCGGGCGAGCGGCACCGAGAGACAGAATGGCAACCATTGTGTCCTCGGTGCGGCTTCGTCCCGTGTCGTCCCCGTGCCAGGCGACGCTGTCGGAACCGTCACGATAGAAACACAGCCCCGACGTGGCGAAGGGCTCGCCGAGTTCGTCGAAGTAGTGGCTGCTCAGTACGTCTTTGGCTTCGGTGAGAAGCGCGTCCGGCAGCGGCTGATTCTCCGCGTAGAAACACACCAGACGAGGTACGTCGACAACGCGGTCATACATCTGGCGCCGTTCTGATCGCCACGGAACCGTAGCTTCCAGGTTGTCGAACACGGCTTCCGATCCCGTCAGCCAGGCTGGGCGATGGTCGACCCATGCACCGGCGGTGAGAATGCGTCGCTGCACCGTGCCGTCGAGATCGGCCAAAGAAACGCCGAGGTCACCGTTGTCGAAGAGAGACGGTTGCATCGTGGCGGTCATAAGGACCACAGTACACCGAAATCGAACATATGTTCCCATGAATTTTCAATTGCCCTGCTGGACGGCTGTTCATCCTTGCTGGGTGATGTTCGTCGGCGCGAACCTTTGAATACTGTTCTCACGCTATTTCGCCGATGAAGGGGATGTCATGACTGCTCCGCACCAATCTCATGCGAACCATCCTGTCCGACAAGGCTTTGCCATCGGGACCACGGTGGCGGCAGCCTGCCTGCTCTTCGTAGCGGGAATTGTCGCGCTGCTGCAAGGCATTGCCGCTCTCGCAGACAACGATCTTCTGATCGTCGGAGTCAATTACACCTTCGAATTCGACGTCACGACGTGGGGTTGGATTCACATCGTGCTCGGAATCATCGGCATCGCGGTGTCGCTGGGATTGTTCGTGGGAATGACGTGGGCTCGCGGGATGGCCTTCGTGATCGCAGCTCTCTCGATCGTGGCCAATTTCTTGTGGTTGCCGTATTACCCGCTGTGGTCGATCGTGATCATCGCTCTCGACGTCGCTGTGATCTGGGCCGTCGCGACGTGGCGACCCGACGAGGTCTGATCAACTGACCGGAGTGAGTGGTTCACCTGCGACAGGCGAACCACTCACTCCGCTGTGTCCGGGCCTCCACGGTTGGCCACATCACTGCACGGCGTCAACGGCGCCTCGGTGATTCGCGATCCTGGTCCTCGCGCGGACGCATGTCCTTTGTCGTTCGGTGTGGGAAGCCGTGGATCATCGAACAAGAAATCCAGCAGATCACGACCGTTGCGATTCCGAGTCCGATCGACGCGAATGGTTCTTGCGTGGCCAGCCAGACGCTCAGTCCGATTGCCGTCCCGACGATCAGAATCAGGATGGTGTCGAGTCGTGTCGTTTGCATCGAAATCATCGCCTGGCGCAGATTGTTTTCGGCGGCCCGCTTGCTTTGGCGGCCCGCCACCCGGCGAGTGACAGCCGGGGGCAGACCTTGCGCGGCTGACCCCTCGCTCTGGAAATCGCCGCCGCAAGTGATCAATACCCGCCACATTCGTCTGCGAAACTCCCCGCAGGAAGAACGGGACCTTAGACCTGCGGCCAGGGATGCCGTGCCTTGACTATGACGTAGCGTCATAGTTGATGCTGTTCGTATGCGAATCAGCGACGTGGCCAGGGCGGCAGGGACCACTTCACGGACCGTTCGGCACTATCACCGACTAGGCCTGTTGGCCGAGCCGAGGCGGCTGTCCAACGGATACAGAACTTACGAACTGCCCGATCTGGTCAGGCTGATGCGCATTCGTTGGCTCTCTGCCGCCGGCATTCCACTCGGCTCCATTGCCGCCATGATCGAGCCGAAGCCGATCGATGCAGGAGAACCGGACGACTTCGCCGACGACCTTTCCTCCCTGATTGCAGAGATAGACAGGAAGCAGCGTGTCCTCGCTGACCAGCGGGTGCGCCTCGAGGAAATGCTGTCGGCGCGAGGTGCCGGGCGGGTGGTCTCGCCGCTTCCCGTGGAGCTGGTGTCGGCGTTCGAAGAGTTGATCGCCTCGTCTCCGACGGACTCGGTGCGGCGCCTGTTCGAACGGGAACGCGACATGTGGGAGCTGGTGGCGATCTCGGGGGCAGCGCCGCACGAGTTGTTCTCCACGGCCACGCAGTTGCTGTCCGACGAGGATGGCCGGAAGCGAATTGTCGATCTTTACCGCCGCTTTGCTGCATTGGCTGGGCGCGAGGTAGCCGAGGCTTCGGACGAGATCGCGTACTTGTCGGGTGAACTGGAGGAATCGTTGGCCGGGGTGCTGGGCGACGTGTCCTCAGACGGAGGATCCGCAGGTGTGGGCTTCTCGGTCGGGATCGCAGATCTGGTGCCTGATCCGGCGCAACGGGAAGTGGTCGCGCGCGTCGCAACACGTCTCATGTCTAGCGGTACGGCGTGATCCGATCACTGTGGTTGCTCTCGACGGGCAGGGTAGACGGAAGTTCTGGTGATACAGCGACTTTCGGCTACTCGAGGGGGACCATGTCGATACCGGTGGCTTTTGTCGCGGCGAGTGTGATCGAGGCCGTGGCGATTCACTTCCTTGTTCCGTGGCAGTGGCTACGCGTCGTGCTGCTCATTGCAACGGTGTTGTCGCTGATTGCGATTGGCGGTTGGCTCGCCGGACGGGTCGTGCACCCGCATCTCGTGTCGGCTCGAACGGTGGTGTTTCGATCCGGCACGGGCATTCGTGTCGAGGTGGACCGATCACGGATTTCGCGGGCGAGCATGGTCCGACGATTCGGTGATACCGCCAATGCGGTGGTCGACGAGCGTCTCGTTCTGCCGGGGCCCGACGGGACTGTCGTGGACGTCGAATTCGATCGACCGCTGCCGGTCTCGCTACCGAAAGGGCTGTCGAAGGGATCTAGCTCCACCATGATCGGTGGGCTGCGGTTGCATGTCGACCAACCTCGAGAATTCTGTGCTGCCTTGTCGCCGAACTGAACTCACATCGCGTCTTCTGCCGTCGCTCGTCGTGCGACTGCCGCACCGGACTGCGCCTGCCACCGTTCTTCGATGCGGCCGTACCGCCACACGAGGAGGGCGATCATCCAGGTGACGACGAAGAGTCCGACGATGATGAAGCCCATCGCGCCGAGATCCAAGTTCCCGATGGCGCCGAGAATCCCGTCGTGAATGTCGAGTTTGTCGGTGAAGATCGAGATGATTTCCTGGGTCCCGATCAGCAGTGCCACTGCCACCGAGAGTCCGGTAATCACCATGTTGTAGTAGATCTTTCGTACCGGCTGGGCAAATGCCCAACCGTAAGCGAAGTTCATGAACGATCCGTCGATCGAGTCGAACAGAGACATCCCGGCGCAGAAGAGTATCGGTAGAACGAGGATCGAATACCACGGGAGCCCTGTCGCTGCCGCGCCGCCGGCGATCACCAACAGTCCCACTTCAGTGACGGTGTCGAACCCCAGGCCGAACAGGAGACCGACCGGGTACATGTGCCAGGGCTTTCGGACCATCTTCATCACCGGTCCCAGGATCTTGTTCAGGGCGCCGCGATTGTCGAGTTCCTTTTCGAGTTGTTCCTCGTCGAAGGTTCCGGCCTTGTACTTCGTGTACACCCGATGAATCCCGATGAGAGACAGAAGGTTCAGCATTCCGATCAAAATCAGGAACGTGCCGGAAATGGTGGTGCCGAACAAGCCGGTCCATTTCTCCAGATCGGAGTTGTCGTCGGAAAGGCTGGTGGCCAGTTGCCGCACACCCAACGCCAGAAGTGCGACGAGAACAAAGACGATGGTGGAGTGTCCGAGTGAAAACCAGAAACCGACGGACATCGGTTTCTTGCCGTCCGCCACCAACTTCCGAGTGGTGTTGTCGATGGCGGCGATGTGATCGGCGTCGAAAGCATGGCGCATGCCGAGCGTGTACGCCGTGACGCCGAGTCCGATGCCGAAGACACTGCCTTCGATCGTGTAGTGGCCGGGCACGACCAGACCGAGCAGAACTGCCCACCCGACGACGTTGAGTGCAACGACGGTGACGGTCATTCCGATGATGCTTCGACGCTGGCCTCGATCCAGACTGTGCCAGGCTCCGGCGATTCGGGTGCCCGTCGTGGTCATTGTCGTGGACATCGAACCTCACCGATCTTTCAGTCGCGGCCGGCGGCCACACTACTGAAATCGTATAAGTGTTCAACTGTTCAGATAAGCGCCTGGAGGTTACAAATCACCCATCCAGGAGTAAAGATTCTTTGCTCCCGGATGGGAAATCTTCAGGCAAACACGGTATTGACCAGGGCGACGTAGATCGTCGTTCCGACGACGATGCTCAAGACGGCGTTCTTTCGCCAGAGATGCGCGGCGATCGTGGCGCACACTGCGATCAGTTCGGGGAGACCGTGCGACGGTGCGGTGATCGACACGCCTTTGAGCGAATACATCACGAGGATCAGCATGACGCCGGCCGGCATGTAGACGCCCAGGTAGCCGACCAGAGCGGAGGAGCGCAGCGGCATGAGCGCGGCAAACGGTATCGCGCGCAGCGCGAAGGTGACCACGGCCATGACGGCGACCGCCGCAAAGATGTACGAGGTGTCAGGCATCGATCTTCGCCTTTCGTGAGTCGTAGACAAAGCGGCCGATCAGGAAGAGTACGAAGGCACCCATCGCAATTGGCAGCATGTGTTCCGGTGCCGCGAGCCGCGCGACCAGAGCGCAGGTGACCGCTGCGACCGGCACCGCGAATCCGTTTTGCGCGCGAATCGCTTCGATCGAGAGGACAACGAACAATGCCGTCAGGGCGAAGTCGAGACCGACGATCGAGTCCGGAATCCATTGTCCTGCCGTTGCGCCCAGGATCGCGCCACCGATCCAATAGGCGTGCAGGTACAGCTGGGAGTAGACGATGGTGCGGCCGGTGAGTGCCTTGGGATCGGCAGTCACCGACATCGCGTACGCCTCGTCGGTCAGCGCGAACATGCTGTAGAAGCGAGCGAAGGGATTTCGAATCTTTTCCAGCGGAAAGCTCAAGGCGTAGAACACATGTCGGAAGTTGACCAACAGTGCGGTCAGTGCGACGTACGGCAGTGGCGTCATGGCCGCGACCATTCCGACGGCGAGGAACTCCAGCGATCCTGCGTAGATCAGCGACGTGAAAACAACTGCCCACCAAGGATTGAGCCCCTGTTGGACCACGAGAACTCCGAGAGCTATCCCGAGTGGGAGCAGGCCGAACCCGACCGGCAGCGACAGCTGGAAGGCGTGCCGCCACGCCGGAGTTCGAGGCGGGGATTCGACGGCAGGTGCGGCCGTCGACGATGCTGGTTCGATCACGACGCAAATCTATAACAAAGATCGAGGTGATCGATTGCTCAGAATGCCCACATAGTGAACGGTGCGCAATAATAGTGCGATGGATGCCATGGATGACGCAATTTTGTTTCACCTTCGCCAAGACTCGAGTTTGACCAACACCGAGTTGGCGGATCTGGTGGGGTTGACGCCCTCTCCTTGCCTGCGTCGGGTGAAGAAGCTCGAAGCCGACGGAATCATCACCGGGTACCGCGCGATCGTCAGTCAGGAAGCGCTCGGTCGAGGATTTCAGGTGATCGTCACCGCGGAGATCGGAGTCAACGACCAGGCGACCATCGAGGACTTCGAATCTCAGGTCGCGGCGTTCGACGAAGTGATCGAATGTCGGCGACTGTTCGGAATACCCGACTACTTCATCCGTGTCGCCGTGAAAGATCTGGCGACGTACGAGAACTTCATGGTCACCAAGCTCAGCGGGCTTCCGGCCGTCTCGCGGGTGACATCGCTGATCACCATGAAGACCATCAAGAGCGTCGACTGACGCCCAGCCCCCGGTCCGAATCTGCTCTTTCGTGTCGGTGGTCGGCGTTAACGTCGGAACATGGGATACGAATTTCAAGTCACAGTAGATTCGGCGCACCCGCACGAACAGGCGAAGTGGTGGGCCGCGGCACTCGGGTGGGCAGCGGAGCCTAGCGACGAAGACTTCATCAGAGGCCTCGTCGCCGCTGGTCACGCCAAGGAATCCGACACCACGACCTTCGAAGGAGTTCTCGTCTGGCGTGAAGGTGCGGCCATCAGCGATCCGGAGCATCCCGAACGTCCCCGCGTTCTGTTCCAACTGGTACCGGAATCGAAAACGGTGAAGAACCGTCTCCACTTCGACATACGAGTGGGCGACAAGCGCGAGGATGTTGCAGCGCAACTCGAGAAGGTGGGAGCGACGATCCTGCACCGAGGAACACAGGGGCCGAGCGTGTGGATCACGATGACCGATCCCGAAGGTAACGAGTTCTGCGTCAGCTAGCGGTAGGAACTCGGCGTATCGCCGGTCCATCGTTTGAAGGCACGACGGAAGGCGCTGGGCTCGGAGAATCCCAATCGCGCCGAGAGTACTTCGACGGATTCTCCGCGTCGCAAACCGGCGATGGCTACGTCGCGGAGTACTTCTTCGCGCAGTTGATTGAGTGAGGTGCCGTCACGCCGCAGCAGTCGACGCAGATGGGGAACGCTGATCGAGAGCATTTCGGCGATCTCCTCGGCCGTGGAGGTTCGTCCCTTCACTCCGAGTTCGAGGACCCGTCGCACCTGTGCCGACGCGGTGCTGTCGTAGTCGCGTTCGGACATGAGCTGAATCGGCGATTCTCGGAGGTATTCCTCCAGTGTTTCTTCGGTCTGGATGATCGGTGCACGCATGGCCGAGTTGTCGAACTCCAGTGCCGCTCGCTGCGCGCCGAAGGTGACGGGCGCTCCGAAGATGTAGTCGTAGTCCTGGGCCAACCGCGCATCCGGCGCAGAGTACGGAAATTCGACGGCCCGTAGTCGGACGCGCTTTCCGATCAGCCACGCGGAGAAGCGGTGCAGCAAGATCAGGACAAAATCGGTCGTGACACGTTCTGCGACATCACGTTCGGCGACACCTTCGCGTGCTCGGACGGCGAAACTCACCCGAGTGCTTTCTTCGCCCTTCTCGATCGACAGTGGGGCCAGGGCCGGTAGTGCACGGATCACGTCGGACATTCGGACGAAGGCGGATCCGAGGTCAGGGCAATGGATCAACGTCAGGCAGATCAAACGGAAAGTGCCACGGGGCACCGGGGCGGATCCGAGGCCGAACAATTCGTCGTCGGTGATCTGCCAGGTGGATTGGATGAACGTGGTGACCTGAGTCGGGGTCAGCCGGGCGCGAGGGTCGGACAATGTCTCCAGATCGATCCCAGCAGCTCGCAGTGCACCAGACAAATCGACGTCGTTGTCCGGCGAGAACGCGAGGTAGCGGTGGACGAATGCGGTCGGGATGGTCCGCGCTGTCATGGGTGCGCTGCTCCTTGGAGCAGGTGGAGACGGCGTGCAGCTTCGGAAAGAATGTGGTCCTGCTTGCAGAAGGCGAAGCGCACCAGGTGCTTCCAATCGTCGCGGTTGTCCGCGAACACGTCGACCGGTACGGCCGCGACGCCGATACGCTCGGGCAGCGCGCGGCAGAACTCTCCCGCGTCGGTCTCACCCAACGGTCTGATGTCGGCAAGGAGGAAGTACGTGCCGCCGCCGGAATGCACCGTGAAACCGGCTTCGGTCAGGGCTTTGCCGAGCACGTCCCGTTTGCCTTGCAAGCTCTGTCGAAGTTCGACCACCCACGGCTGTTCGTTGGTCAGCGCATACGCAACGGCAGGTTGGAATGGTGCGCCGGCGACAAATGACATGAACTGCTTGGCAGCGCGAACGCCGTCGATGAGTTCGCGAGGGCCGATCGCCCATCCTGTTTTCCAGCCTGTGACGTTGAAAGTCTTTGCGGCACTGGACACCGTGACGGTGCGCTCACGCATACCCGGAAGAGACGCCATCGGCGTGTGGGTGAGACCGTCGAACACCAAGTGCTCGTAGACCTCGTCACTCAACACGATCAGGTCGCGTTCGCACGCGAGTTCGGCGATTGCTCGAAGTTCGTGATCGGTGAACACGGTGCCGGTGGGATTGTGAGGACTGTTGACGATCAGCATCTTCGTCTTGGCGGTGATCGCACTGCGCAATGCATCGAGATCGACCGCGAATCCGTCTCCCGCGGCGACCAGAGGAACAGTGCGACGCACCGCGCCGGCCAATGCGACGGATGCTGCGTAGGAGTCGTAATACGGCTCGATCAGCACTACTTCTTCGCCGGGTTCGACCAGCCCGAGGATCGCAGCACTGATCGCCTCGGTGGCACCGACGGTGACCAGAACTTCGGAGTCGGGATCACTGTCGAGCCCGTAGCGGATGCGCCGATCCTCCGCGATTGCTTGACGCAGGACGGGCATGCCCGGCCCGGGTGGGTATTGGTTGACGCCCTCGGCGATGGCTCGACGCGCTACTTCGAGCATGGCCGCAGGACCGTCGGTATCCGGAAAGCCCTGACCGAGGTTGACCGCGTCGTGAAGTGTGGCCAACGCTGTCATTTCGGCGAAAATCGTGGATGCGAACGGCTGCAGACGCGAGACGGTGCGGTTGCGGGGCGTCGAAGGCATCTTTGCAGCTTAGTCGGCTGACACCGCATCCTCACATCTGCTCGGGCGCGGTGCTTGTCACGTTTGAATCGCCGCCGTCGTCCAACTCTGTAGAGAGCATCGAATCCGGTGCTGTAGAAGATACGGAGGCTTGCCATGACTCGCATTCCCGCAGTGACACCGTCAGAAGCCAGTCCGTTGATCAAGGTGGCCTACAAATTTGCCGCCAGGCAGTACGACGAAGTTCCCGAGCCTTTTGCCGTCCTGGCCAATCATCGGAAATTGTTCGTCGCCGCTGCCCGTCACGAGATGGCCGTGCAGAAGGCGTCGAAGGTGCTGCCGTCGAACATTCGTGAATTGGCCGTCTATCGCGTCGCCTGGACGGTCGGCTGCTCGTGGTGCGTCGATTTCGGGACGATGCTGTCTCGTTTGGACGGTTTGGACGTCGACAAGCTGAAAGAGATCGCGAATTACCGGGATTCACCGAAGTACAGCGAGGACGAGCGCGCCGCGATCGCCTACGCCGATGCCATGACCGGTGACCCGCACGGGGAGAACGGGGTGACGGACGAGCAGGTCGCAGACCTCGAGCGCAGGTTCGGGCGCGCGGGCGTCGTGGAACTGACCTATCAGATCGGGCTCGAAAACATGCGCGCCCGGATGTACTCGGCGTTGGGGATCACCGAGCAAGGGTTCAGCACCGACTCCTGCCGCGTGCCCTGGGCGGAAGAATGATGCGGTAGCTCGTCTACGGCAACTATCGACAATGCTCCGCAGATACGTGATCATGATTGACTAGTTCACGCATCTGCGGAGCATTTCGGCTTGTTAGGTCCGCACTTGCGACCTACGATCACCTCGTGCCCAACATTCGAATCCGCGAAGCCGCCGGTCTGCTCGGTGTCAGTGACGACACCGTTCGGCGGTGGGTCGACGGTGGGCTTCTCGAAGCGACGACGGACGACTCCGGCCGCAAGGTCATCGACGGCGCCGAGTTGGCAGGCTTCGCCCGGTCCAACGCCGGACCCGCACCGGCCGATCCGCTCACGGGTGCGAGTTCGGCCCGCAACCGGTTCGCCGGCCTCGTCACCAAGGTCGTCACCGACAAGGTGATGGCTCAGGTCGAAATGCAGTGTGGGCCCTTCACTGTCGTCTCGTTGATGAGTACCGACGCGGTTCGGGAGCTCGGACTCGAGGTCGGGAGTATCGGAGTCGCAATCGTGAAGGCCACCACGGTCATCGTGGAAACGCCGTAGTTTTTGAACATACTGGAGGAAATTCGTGAAGCGTGTAGTCGGACTTGTTGCAGCAGGTGCCTTTTCGCTTGCCCTGGTGACCGGTTGTAGTTCCTCCGACAATTCGTCGTCGGAGACGTCGTCGGCCGCTCCGACCACAACCACTTCGAGCGAGAGTGCCACGGGAAGTATCACCGTCTTCGCGGCGGCGTCCCTCAAGAACACCTTCACCGAACTCGGCAAGGAGTTCGAGTCCGAGAACCCCGGTTCCGAAGTCACTTTCAGCTTTGCGGGATCTTCGGACCTCGTCGCCCAGATCACCCAAGGTGCACCCGCTGATGTGTTCGCTTCGGCTGACGCCGCCAACATGACCAAGGCCACCGATGCCGGTGTCGTCGCAGGATCAGCCTCGGACTTCGCGAGCAATACCTTGACGATTGTTGTGCCTCCTGGCAATCCGAAGGGCATCGCGTCGTTCGCCGACCTGGCGAAGGAGGGGACACAATTGGTGATCTGCGCTCCACAGGTTCCGTGTGGCGCGGCCACGAAGAAGGTCGAGACGGCTACCGGTGAGACCCTCTCGCCTGTCAGTGAGGAATCGTCGGTGACCGACGTTCTCAACAAGGTGACATCCGGCCAGGCCGATGCCGGCGTCGTCTACGTCACCGACGCGAAGTCCGCCGGTGACAAGGTGCAGACCGTCGCGTTCCCGGAAGCAACCACGGTGGTCAACCTGTACCAGATTGCGGTGCTGAAGGATTCGAAGAATTCGGAAACGGCAACCAAGTTCGTCGACCTCGTGAAGGGGCCGAAGGGCCTGGCAGTTCTGAGTGACGCGGGATTCGCTGCTCCGTGACACGCCTACGACCGGCAACCCGCGCTCCGCTCGGGTTGCCGGTGTGGATTTACCTTCCCGCGCTGATCGGCGGGGCGTTTGTCATAGCTCCCTTGGTCGCGATGCTGGCCACCGTGCAGTGGTCGCAGTTCTGGCAACTCGTGACTTCCGAATCATCGGTTGCTGCACTGAAACTGAGTTTGAAGACGGCGGCGATGAGCACGGTGCTGTGCATCCTGTTCGGGGTACCGATGGCCGCGGTGTTGGCGCGCAGTCACTTTCGGGGACTGTCCGTTCTCCGGTCCTTGATTCTGCTCCCGCTGGTTCTGCCGCCGGTCGTGGGCGGTATCGCGTTGCTGTACACGTTCGGACGCAAAGGCTTGATCGGTGAGCAGTTGGAAGTGCTCGGTATCCAGATAGCCTTCTCGACAACTGCGGTCGTCCTGGCGCAGACGTTTGTTGCCCTGCCGTTCCTTGTCGTCAGTCTCGAAGGTGCGCTACGCACTGCAGGCACGCGATACGAGGCAGTGGCCTCGACCCTCGGTGCTCGCCCTACCACCGTGCTTCGCCGGGTGACGCTGCCGTTGGTTCTTCCCGGTCTGGTGTCAGGGGCAGTTCTGGCTTTCGCTCGTGCGCTGGGAGAATTCGGTGCGACGCTGACGTTTGCGGGAAGTCTGCAAGGGGTGACGCGTACCCTGCCGCTGGAAATCTATCTCCAGCGTGAGACCGATCCGGATGCAGCGGTGGCGCTTTCACTGGTGCTGGTAGTCGTCGCGGTCGTCATTGTGGTTGCGGTGCGTGGACGCGGATCGGCGGGTTCGTTGTGAGTGGCCTCCACGTCGACATCGAGATTCCTGAGCGCGACGTCGTCGCGGCGTTCGACGTCGCGGCCGGTGAGGTGACCGCCATCCTCGGACCCAACGGCGCAGGCAAGTCGACCGTTCTGGCGGCAGTTGCCGGACTGCATCATCCGCGGCGCGGGTTGATCGAACTCAATTCCCGCGTTCTCACCGATACCAGCAGGGGAGTCGCATTGGCGCCGCATCGGCGCGGCACCGCCCTACTCGCGCAAGAGGCACTGCTCTTTCCACATCTCAGCGCGGCGGCGAACGTGGCGTTCGCGCCGCGCAGCGCAGGACGGTCGCGTCGCGATTCCGCCGAGACTGCTCGCCATTGGCTCGACGCAGTCGACGCCGGCGAATTGGCTGACCGCAAGCCTTCACAGCTCTCCGGCGGCCAAGCACAACGCGTCGCAGTGGCGAGGGCATTGGCTGCTGAACCCGAACTGCTGCTGCTCGACGAACCGATGTCCGCGCTCGACGTCGCGTCGGCCCCGGCGCTGCGGTCGTTGCTGCGCAGAGTGCTCCGGACCGGGGATCGCACAGCCGTACTCGTGACGCACGACGCTCTGGATGCGCTGGCCCTTGCCGACACCGTTGTCGTTGTGGACGGTGGCCGGGTTGTCGAACGTGGTGACGTGCGAACAGTTCTGACTCGCCCGCGAAGTGCGTTCGCCGCACGCATCGCCGGGATCAACTTGCGCAGTGGCACGATGGCAGGCGACGGTGTTCTCAGGAGCCCGACCGGAGTGGACATCGCAGGTCAGACCGAGTCCGAATTACTCGCCGGCAGTGCCGCTGTGGCGGTCTTCGAACCGCGAGCGGTATCGGTCTACCTTGAACCGCCGCACGGCAGCCCACGAAACGCGTTTGCAGTCACGGTCGCCGAGATCGAAAACCGAGGCGATGTCGTCAGAGTCCGAGCCGAGGACGACGCCGGCCAGCCTGGTTTGTCTGCCGACATCACGGCCAGTGCAGCGGCCGAACTCGATCTGGTTCCGGGAACGGCCGCTACGTTTGTGGTCAAGGCCACCGAAACACTGATCTACGCTCAGGGCGCCGGCTCGTAGACGTCCTCTGCGATCGAATCCGCATAGAGAGCAACGATTTCGGAAACATACTTCTCGGCTATCGGCTTGCGCCTGAGTTTCATCGTCGGTGTCAGCTCCTCGCCGCCAGGCTCCCAGAACGTGGTGAGCACGTGAAACCGCTTGATCTGCTCGGCCCTCGAAAGTCGCGAGTTTCCCTCGGCGACAGCAGCTGCAACGATGTCGACGATCCGAGCGTCCTTGGCGAGCACCGCGGCGTCGACCGCAAGTCCCAGTGACCGTGCCGCTCCGACCGCGGCGTCGGCGCTCAGAGTGATCAATGCTGTGTTGAACTTCCGGCGGTCACCGATCGTCACTACTTCACCGATCAACGACGACGACGTCTTCACCGCCGTCTCGATGGCTGCGGGTGACATGTTCTTTCCCGACGCATTGATGATCAACTCCTTCTTGCGATCGATCACCGTGAGGTACCCGTCCGCGTCGGCGGTGACGATGTCTCCGGTCGAGAGCCAACCGTCGGCGCTGATCGCCTCTGCCGTCTTCGCGGGTTCGCCGCGATACCCCTTCATGACCAGCGGTCCTCGAACCAGTAGCTCGCCATCGGCCTCGATGCGCATTTCCATGCCCGGGAGCAACTTTCCGACCGTTCCGAGCTTGGTCGGCTCGGCCGGCGCTGTACTCGCAATGCATGTCAGTTCCGACATTCCCCAGATCTCCGAGATCGGAACTCCGAGGGCCGCAAAGAATGCCAAGGTGTCCGGCGGAATGGGCGCTGCGCCGGAGATGGCCCACTTCAATTCGGCAAAGCCCAGTTTCGCACGCAGGGCGGAGAGGACCATCGCATCGGCTCGGGCGTAGTCCGCTTCCAGTTCGGCGGGGACTGTTTCACCGGCTCGCAAGTGTGCGAGCCGAGTGCGACCGACGTCGAGTGCCCACTGCAATGCCGCTCGCCGCGCGTCGTCCGGTTCGTTGGCGACGGCCGATTCGACGGCAACCTTCAGCTTTTCCCACACACGGGGGACGCTGCCCCAGATCGTGGGGCGACAGTCCGGAAGCGCAGCCGCTACCTGGCTCGGATCCGGCACGACAGTGATCTGGGTGCCGAACACCATTTGCATGTACAGGCAGGTGAGCCGATCGGCGATGTGCGCCGACGGCATGTACGAGGTGATGCGGTCACCGAACTCGACGGGGAGTACAGCACTGACGGCGGTGGTTTCGAACAACAGACAGGCATGAGTCGTCTCGACGCCCTTGGGGTTGCCGGTCGTGCCGGAGGTGTAGATCAACGTGGCGACGTCGTTCGGTTTCACCGCACGCCAGGTGCTCTCGAAATCGAAATCGGCGGCAGCAGAGGACTTCATCTGCTCCAGCGTCAGGGTGCCGGACTGCTGGGCAGACGGTTGCGCGTCGACGACCACGATCGTGTCGAGTGTGGCACCGGATCGGCGAACGGTATCCACGTACTGGGCCTCGCAGACGAGCACTCGCGCACCGGAATTGGCGAGGATGTAGTGGATGGCTTCGGGTGCCGACGTGTTGTAGATGGAGAAGGATGTCGCGCCGAGGTGTTGGGCGCCGACGTCGATCGGGTAGAACTCGATGCGGTTACTCATCATCAAGGCAACCGTATCGCCATGTCCCACGCCGATTCCGGCCAATCCCGCGGCAACATCGCGAACCTGTTCGCCGTACGCGCGCCACGTCAGTGTTCGCGCATCGCCGATGTCTCGCAAAGCCACCGCGTCGGGCGCTACCGCCGACACTCGCTGGAAGGCTGCACACAACGTAGTCATGATGTTCTCCTGGATGCCTTTGTCAGGGCTGATGCATTCGTCGGGGCTGCTGCTGTGGTTCTGGCTTCGAGTTCGCGGATCAGGTCGTGTGCCTGTTTGTCCCTGGCCAGGTAGCCGTCGGCAAGGACGTTGACGAAACCGCGTCCCCACGCCCAGGGCTCCCAGGCCGCGGGGGCAAGGGTCCGGCCGGCGCGGCGCGCGATCGCGTCGGCGATGACCGTCGCGGCACGGTCAGGGGAGATTCGATGGCGGAGGGGTCCGGGCAGTCGAGCGTCGAGCTTGCGCCCGATCTCGTCGTCGTCGAGAGTTGCGCGCGCAAGTTGTGTGTCCACCATCCCGAAGTACGCGACACCGGCCGTGGCGCCGTAGCCGGCAACCTCCAAACGCAGAGCCCGCCCGAGCGCTTCGACGCCGGCCTTGCTGATCATGTACGACGCTCCGCCCAAACCGGGGGCGAACGACGCGGCCGAGGACACGACGACGATGTGCCCACTGTTGCGGATCACCTCGTCGATGGTCGGATGCACGGTGTTGAAGACACCGGTGAGATTGACGTCGACTACTCGATCGAAGGTTTCGGGATCGACTTGGCGCAATGTTGCCGGGGGAGGGGTGATTCCGGCGTTGGCCACCACGACGTCGATTCTGCCCAGCTGATCGACAATCGTGCGAGCGGCTGCTTTCATACCGTCCCGATCGCGGACGTCGGCCGTCACCGTCACGACTCGCCGTGACTCGAATGCGCGCTCGGCTGCTGCCAGCGAACTCTGGTTGACATCGACCAGCGCCACCGTCGCCCCACGTCGGTGGAGAGTGCGCGCCAACGCCGCTCCGATACCGTCGCCTCCGCCGGTGATCAGTACGACCTTACCGGCGACGTCGTAGTCGATCCGGCGTCCGGGCAGTGGAATCCCCAGGTCGCGGACTGTTCCGGCAAGCGCCGACAAGCGTCCTGTCATGGCTTCAGCGCCTTCCGTGTAGAGCGCGTATGAGAACCTTGACCAGCCAGTCGATTCGGGCGGTCCGTCGAAACGTCGTCAGCGGTAATGGCGAACGGAACCGTTGCCTGGTCATCGAACGGGCATAGGTGAACTCTTTCAGTCCGTCGGGGCCGTGAACGCGTCCGAAACCGGATGCTCCGACCCCACCCAGTGGCAGGTTGGGAACTGCGGCATACATCACGTAGGAGTTCACCGACGCTCCTCCCGATCGGAGTCGATCTGCAATTGATACTCCGTCCTTGCCGAACACGCTTGCTCCCAAGGCGTATGGCGACGCGTTGACCAATTCCACCGCCTCGTCCATCGAGCTGACTTTGGTGATGGTCATCGTCGGGCCGAAGGTCTCCTCCGTGACGGCGAGGCTGTCTTCGGGCACGTCGACCATGATGGTCGGTTGCACGTACTGACCGGAGATCGTGCCGAGCCCGCCGAGAACGACACGTCCACCCCGCGATACCGCGTCGTCTATGTGGCGCCGGATGACGGCGACTTGCGCGGGCATGGTGATCGGACCGATCTTGTCGTCGGCAGCAGGACCTGCATGAATTCGAGCGGCCAGAGTGGTTGTCTTGTCGAGGAACTCGTCGTAGACGTGTTCGTGCACGTACACACGCTCGACGCCCAGACAGGTCTGACCGGAGTTGGACAACGCTCCCCACACCGCAGCGTCCGCGGCGGCGCCGACATCTCCGTCGGCATCGAGGACGAGTGCGTCCTTGCCGCCGCATTCCATCAACACCGGTGTGAGGGTCTCGGCGCAGGCTGCCATGACCTTCTTGCCAGTAGCAGTGGACCCGGTGAACCCGATCTTGTCGACGCCGGCCAGGCACAGTGCCGCGCCGACCCCACCGTCACCTGTGACAACTTGCAGCACAGGATGTTCAGTGACGACCTCGGCAAATGCTCGGGCCAACCATTCACCGACACCTGGTGCGAACTCACTCGGCTTGTAGACAACAGCGTTGCCGGCAGCCAGGGCAAACGAGAGCGAACCGAGTGGGGTGAAGACCGGATAGTTCCACGGACCGATCACGCCGACCACTCCGAGAGGCCGATATTCCACCGAGGCGGCCTGATTGATCGTCAACAGACTGGAACCGACGGTGTTCCTGCCCAGCACCTTTCGAGCATTCTTAGAGGCCCACGCGAGGTGTTCGAGCGCCATGGCAATTTCGAGCATTGCGTCGGGGTGAGGCTTGCCCATGTCCCGGTGAACGACGTCGGCGAGTTCGGATGCTCGACGAGCGATGATTCCTCGCCACCTATCCAGTCGGTGGGCGCGTTGCTCGAATGTCAGTTCCGCCCACCACGCGGCGGCGACTCGAGCTTCGCGCACTGCCTGTGTCACCGTGACGTCGGTCGCCTGCGCGGTCGTGTCGATCTCGGTTGTTGTCATCGCGAAGTCCCCTGAAGTGTGTGGTGGACGGCGCCGTCGGCCCAGTTGCGGGTCACGCGGTCGAGGATCGGTCGGGACAGAGACAGAATCGGGGCGAACCACGGCTGCGCCTGCACCGCGAACGTCCAGGTGAGAAGGCTTCCAGTCGAAGTCGGTTCCAGCACCAGATCTTCGGCGAAACGCTTGAATCCCGGGAGTGACGCAGACTCCACGTAGAACGTCATCCGGCGCCCCTCGTCCCAGCGGAAGAATCTCTCGTCCAGTGCGGCGAAAGCGCCGGCCCGCACAGTTCGCGTCGTACCGATGCCGAATGGTCTGGCCGAGGTCCAGTCGGATCCGGTGATCCCGCGCGCCCACGACGCGAGCGCACCGTCCGAGGTCAACGTCTGCCACAAGCTTTCACACGTCGCTTCGGACTCGATCCGGTGAGTGATCACCAGCGGAGCGGAGCGGATGAAGTCTGCGTCGGCCGCCGCGAGCGGGAATTTTCGCTTCACAGGTCTACCACCAAAGACCCACCGGTGGAACGTGATCGACAGGTCAACATCGAATCGGTGCGTTCCGATTCGGTGAGAAGGGTGTCCCGATGGTCGACGGTCCCCGCGAGCACCCGGACCTTGCAGGTACCGCAGAAGCCCTGCTGGCAGGAATACGCGACGCCGGGAAGTGCGCGTCGTATTGCTGCCAAGGCACTTTCGGACTCTCCGACATCGACGGTGAGACCGGTGCGCGCCAGGTGCACAGTGAATTTCTTGCCGTCGACTACCGGTAGCGGCGAGAAGCGCTCACTGTGTACCGATCCGGTCGGGTTGCTCGTGAAGGCTGCCGCGCGCACCATGTTCATCAGCGGCGTCGGTCCGCACGTGTACACCGCGGCGCCGGGATCCGTAGCGGAGAGCAGTGTTTCGACATCCGGCGGACCCAACTCGTCGTCCGGCCGGATGGTTACCCGGCCGTTGGAATACTCCTCGATCTCGTTCAGGAATGGCATAGCTGCCCGAGTTCGTCCGAGATAGTCCAATCGCCACGGGACTCCGCGGCGGTGACAGCGTTGCACCATGGGAAGTATCGGAGTGATCCCGATTCCGCCCGCAACAAAGAGGTACGACGGAGCAGTGACAAACGGAAATGCATTCCGTGGCCCTCGTACGTCCACCGCCATTCCAGGTTTGAGCGACTCGTGGATCTCGCGTGAGCCGCCACCGCCCTCGTCTATCCTTCGGACGGCGATCCGATACGAGGTCACGTCGTCGGGGTCGCCGCACAGCGAGTACTGTCGTTGCCTTCCAGAGGGGAGAAAGACGTCGAGGTGGGCGCCGGGAATCCACGACGGCAGGGCGATGCCTTCCCTCGGGGTCAAGGTGACACTCAGGACGTCGTCACACTCGAACCGGACGGACTTCACGTCCAGCGTCATGTCGAACCCGCTGTAGCGGACCGGGTTGGGACGCGAAAGTATCTGCGCTGCAGGACTGGTTGCGAAGATCCGACGGTATGCGCTGGTGGCCTGCGCGGCAAACCTCAACGACCGGGTCGGTGTGAAGCCGTGTGCGTCGTGAGGACGGTCGGCAGCCGTCTTGTTCATTCTTCACTCTTTTCGGAAGAACGATTGGCGGCAGGTGAGCGAGCGAGGTAGCGCATGGCTACGTCCATGTCCCCGATCTGGGACGGATGGAAGCTCGGCCGCAGATACGGAGGAATCTCGGTGATCAGGAATTTCATGTTCGGTACCAGTCCACGACGAGTGGCGCTGATCAGCTGCAGAGGCCACAGTCGACCCTTCGCCTTCGACGGGTCCTGCCGGAAAAGGTAATTCATCGAGGCGATGAACAGTACGAACAACGTGAAGCTGGCCAGCAGCGCCGTGCGAACGCGTCGGGAGTAGCTACCGTCGACGTACATGTAGGCGTCGAAAGCGACGTTGCGGTGCTCGACTTCTTCAGCGCCGTGCCACTTGACCATGTCGAGCATCACCGGGTGCATGCCGGCATCTTCGAGGGCGGGATCGGTGAGCAGCCATTCCCCGACCACTGCCGTGTAGTGCTCCATGGCAGCAAACAAGCCGAGACGTTCACAGAGCCAGGCGTGCTTGGCTTTTCCGGTCAATCCTTTGTCGCCCAATATCTTGTCCACGAGCCAGTCCATGCGGCGTGCCATCGGTTTCATGTCCATGCCGAGGTCCGCAAGGTGTTCGCGTGCACCTTTGTGCGAAGACGCGTGTGTTGCTTCCTGGCCGACGAAACCCACCACCTCTTCGTGCAGTCGGGTGTCCTCGATGAGAGGGAGCGCTTCGGCGAGCGTCGCGGACATGGCCCGCTCTCCCTCGGGTAACACGAGATGCATGAAGTTGATGACGTGGGTGACCATCGGTTCGTTCGGCACGTAGTGCAGTGGTACACCGTCCCAGTCGAATTCGACGTCACGGGCGGCGATGGCATGTGCTTCGTCGGTGTAGCGGCGAGCGCCGGACGGTGCGATGGCGGGTGTGCCTCGGAAGGCGTTGATGCCGAGCATTATCGGCTCCTCACGGTTTCTCGAGCAGTGGTGAGTGATGTGGACGAGACAGGTTGTACCTGCGTGTAGTGAGTGAGGTCAGCTCGTTTGGTCCTGGCGCGGAAGGATCGGTTGAATCCGGGATAGAAGGTGTAATTGCGGCCGCCGTCGACGAGGTAGTAGCTACTGCACCCGCCCGCGTTCCACACGCTGGTGGCGAGTCGGCGGTCTGTTGCGCGCACGAACTCGCGCTGCACGTCGGCGCGGACGTCGATGCTGCCGATGCCGCGCTCGTCCATCTGAAGAATGCAGCTCACGATGTATTCGACCTGCGCTTCGATCGTGACGACCTGCGAGGTGTAGACCACCGAGTTGGGGCCGAGGATCATGAAGCAGTTCGGAAAACCGCTGATGGTGGTGCCGAGGAAGGCCTCGGCACTGCCGTTCCACGTCTGCGCGAGGCTGCGGCCGTCCTGGCCTCGGATGATGTCGAACGACGGGTTGTCTCCCATCCGAAAGCCGGTTCCCATGACTATGGTGTCGACTTCCCGCAAGGTTCCGTCCGCGGTGAGAACTCCGCCCTCCTGCACCTCGACGATTCCGTCCGTCACCACCTCCACATTGGGTGACGCCAGCGCGGGATAGTAGGTGTTCGAGAACGTCGGACGCTTGCATCCGAATGCGTAGTGGGGGAGCAGCTTTGCGCGAAGCTCCGGGTCCCGCACCTGCCGGCGAAGGTGTGCTCGGCCGAGTGCGGCCAACCCTTTGAGCAGTGACGGCTTGTACACGAATCCGGGTACCAGGGCTTCTTGAAGTAGGTCGAGTCCCTTGCGTGCGAGTCGCTGGGTGAGCGGTACCCGCTCGAACAGCGCGCTGGGCCAGCCCGTCATCGGCTGATCCGGGTGCGGCAGGATCCACGTCGGTGTCCGCTGGAATATGGTCAGCGAGTTCGCGAGCGGTTGCAGTCTGGGGATGATCTGCACTGCGGAGGCGCCGGTGCCGACCACGGCTATGCGTTCACCGCGAAGGTCGTGGTCGTGGTTCCAGTCTGCGGTGTGGAACATCTGACCACGAAACGATTCGAGTCCGGGGAGGTCGGGTGTGGCGGGGGCGCTGAACGGGCCGGTGGCCGCCACCAGGAACTGTGCCTCCCACACGGTTTCCGCGGTGTGCACCCGCCAGATCTGGGCCTGCTCGTCCCACGACGCTTCTGTCACGTCCTGGTTGCAGTGGAAATGACCGGCCAGTCCGAAGCGATGGACGCAATCCCGGAGATAGTCGTAGATCTCGGGCTGTAGCGGATACAGCCGCGTCCAGTTCGGATTGGGCGCAAACGAGAACGAGTACAGAATCGACGGGATGTCGCACTGTGCACCGGGGTAGGTGTTGACCTGCCAGGTTCCCCCGGGCTCCGCAGCGCGTTCGAGAACGACGAAGTCGTCGATCCCGGATTGCTTCAAGCGGACAGCAGTTCCGATGCCGCCGAAGCCTGCTCCGATGACGACGACTCGTGTTCGGCGAGTTGGAGTTTCCTCTTCACCGGCCGATGGCCCCGAGGTTGGGTCGATGTCGACCATGTGTGACGCCTCCTGATTGGTGCGTGAACAACTGAACGAAGAGTAAGTCTGACATCAAGTGATGTCAACAGCGATTGATGTCAGAATTGAATTGATTGACATCGTGCGATGTCAGTTCGCTTGCCGAGGTCGCCGCGATAACCTGAGGTCGAGAGCACTGCCGGTCAGTGAGAACATGGGGACATGACGGATACCGAGGCTCGGCGCACCGGCCCGCGCAGGTGGCGTGGGCAGGAACCAGAAGATCGCCGCGCCGCGCGCCGGGCACAGCTGATCGAAGCCGGGTTGCAGATCATGGGCACCGAGGGTGCGGCCGCCGCGACCATGCGTGCGACCTGCCGCGAGGCTGCGCTGACCGAACGGTACTTCTACGAGAGCTTCGCCAATCGTGACGAACTGCTGGTCGCCGTGCTCGACGAGGTCGTTCTCGGGGCACGCGACACTATTCTGGACGCTCTCGAGGCGGCGCCTTCCGAACCGTCGGCCCTGATCCGTCACGTGGTGAAGGCCTTCACCACCTACGTATTCAAGGATCCGCGCCGTGGACGCATCATGTTCGTCGAATCCCAGGCGGAACCTGCGCTGTGGGATCGAGGGCGAGAATTGATGGCGGAGTTCACCAATCCGATCTCCGCGTCGCTCGAGCTGATGTACGGCGGCGAGGCAACCGACTCCGCGAACTCCGAACTCAATTCGGTGGGGCTGTTCGGTGCCCTCGCGTTCATCTATCAGGCGCACACCCCGTCCTCCAAGATCTCTCGAAAGCGTTTGGTGGAACACATTTCGCTCATGGTCGAGGCGCAGGCGACGGTCAACAGCACGCCCGCGAGAAAAGAATGACGTCCGCGTCGGCCACAGGCGGAAAGCGTCTCGGTCCCGAAGACCGGCGTGAGCAGATCATTGTCAGCGCGGCAAAGGTTTTCGAGGAGAAGTCTTTTGCCGACGTCTCGATGACCGAGTTGGCCAAGGCGGCCGGGGTCGGTCGTCCGCTGCTCAATCATTACTTCGGCTCCAAGCGGGAGTTGTATCTCGACGTCGTGCGGCGGTTCGTCTTCATTCCCGAAGTGGCGGTGGACCGCATTCCGCGATCGGCGAGCCAGGAGAAGCGGATCGGCGCCGTGATCGATCGGTGGCTCGACGTCGCCTGGCGTCATCGCGACATGTGGATCTCGACAGTCATGTCCGACGACCTCCGCCGTGATCCCGAGATGGATCGGATCCTGCAGGATGCTGACGACGTTGCTGCGCGACGCATGATGGATGCGCTCGAGATTCGACCGAGTGAAGGCAGCGAGGCTGCTGTTCATTCGATGATCGTGGCGTACGGAGGACTGGCGAAGGCCGCCAGTAAGCAGTGGTTGGTGACGGGAGCGCTCGACCGCGAACAGGTGCACCTTCTGCTGGTACGCAGTTTGCTCGCCATCGTGCGTGACGTTCTGCCGGCGTGCGAGGCGGATTCCTGATTACTCAGAGTGATCTCGCCACGAGGTCTTTCATGACTTCGTTCGATCCGGCGTAGATTCGCTGAATACGAGCGTCGGCGTACATCTGAGCGATGGGATATTCGAGTATGTAGCCGTACCCGCCGTGTAGTTGCACGCAGCGGTCGATCACGGCGCACTGCTGATCGGTGAGCCAGTACTTGGCCATCGCGGCGGTAGTCGCATCGAGCTGCCCGGCAAGGTATTTGACGATGCAGTCGTCGATGAACGTTCGTGAGATACGAGCGATGGACGCGCACTCGGCAAGTTCGAAGCGCGTGTTCTGCAGATCGAAGAGCGTTTGCCCGAACATGTTTCGGGATTTGGTGTACTCGACGGTGAGGGCGACTGCACGCTCCATTGCCGCAGTGGCTGCAACTCCGCAGATCAATCGTTCAGGCAGTAGCTGCTGCATCAGCTGGGCAAACCCTGTGCCTTCGCGGTCCCCGAGCAGGTTCGTTGCAGGCACCCGCAAGCGGTCGAAGAACAGCTCGGTGGTGTCCTGGCCCTTCTGTCCGACCTTCTCGAGTATTCGCCCGCGCTCGAAACCCGGTGTGTTGTCATCGACCTCGGCCACGATGAGCGACACTCCACGCGCTCCGAGGCTGGGATCGGTCTTGGCGGCAATGATCACCAGATCACAATTGCGACCGTTGGAGATGAATGTCTTTGCGCCGCTGATCAGATAGTCGTCACCGTCGCGGACGGCGCGGGTGGTGATGTTCTGCAAGTCGGATCCGGTGCCGGGCTCGGTCATGGCGATTGCGCCCACCCACTCGCCACTCGCCAGCTTCGGTAGCCAGCGCAGTTTGTGCTCGTGATCGGCGTAGGCATTGAGGTAGTGCGGCACGATTCCCGAGTGCACACCGAGTTGGAGTGAATGATCACCCGCCATCACCTGCTCGTGGAACAGCACGGCATCATGCGCAAAAGTTCCTCCTCCGCCGCCGTACTCGGTGGGTATCGACATGCCGGCGAGGCCGAGCGTCCCGAGTTCCCGATAGGCGGATTTGTCGGGAAAACCCTGGGACGCGAAGCGTTTCTGGTGCGGTGTCACGTGTTTGGCGAAGAAGTTCCTCGCCAGTTCGCCAACGGCCTCCAATTCGTCGTCCATCCACGGGGAGCGTCGTTCGGTGGTTCGGGTTGCGGTTGATACTTGCGTCATCGTGATTTCTCCCGATCGATGAAGTGCGACCCACGAGCGGATCTGGCTCCACCTATCATCCACACTGTTGACGCAGTGTCAATAAGCGGGTGGCCGAATCGACCTCCAGACCCGCTTCGGATACCAGGGCAGCCGCCCGCAAGAATGGGACGGCACAGACACGATCGAACCGGCGCGAAGGATGGGCAGTGGACCCCGAAGAAACATCAGCGGGTCACGAGTCCAACCTCCCGGCGCCGCGTCCGGCTCGCAGCGTCCTGTTCGGATTGCCGCCGGTGGGAAACCGGTATCCCGGAGCAATTCGGGTCGCACTCGCCTTGGCGATTCCTGCGGCTGTCGCGACACTGCTCGGATTCGGGCCCTCGTCCCTCCTGGTCGGGCTCGGTGCATTCGCGTCGATCTACGGTGAGGGACGTCCGTACCGGAGCAGATGGAAGGCAGTCGGTATCGCTGCGACGACGCTGACGATCCTGTCCTTCGTCGGGGCATCGGTGGGTGAGCCCGTCCACCGAGCCATCGCCGAGGGAGCGCCGACGGTGCTGCTCGTCTTTGTCGTGCTGATCATGGCCGTCGTGGTGTCGACCTGCGCCTTCACCGTCGACGCGCTTCGATTGGGTCCACCGGGCGCGTTCTTTCTGTTGCTCACCACCGAGATCAGTTCCGTGATCGCCACTCCCGGTCAGCCGCCGGTCGAGGTCGCGATGTGGACGGCAATCGGTGGGATCAGCGCGGTGGTCGTCTCGATGACGGGAATCCTGTGGGCACCGAGAACTGTCGAACGCAGCGCTGTACAGGCAGCCGTCTCGGCCGTTGCGGAGTACACGGAAGCGCAGGCGAAGTACGCCCCGCCGGAGCATGCGCGAGACAAACGTCACGCTGCAGCAGTGCGGCTGCACGACGCGTGGCAGTGCCTCTACCGCGGCGCAATCGTCGGGAAAGACCACCCGTTGACCCGTGAACTCGAACGAGCACAAATCGCGATGGCCAGGGCGATCTCCGACGACCACGATCCCGAACTCATGGCGGACCCCGCGTTCGACGTCGACGAGGTCGGGGCGCATCCGCCCCTGCCCGACCCGACGATCCGGTATCGGTTTCTCCGCGCCTGCAATCCGTCCAGCCGAGCGTCGATCACGGCACTTCGGCTGTCCATCGCCTGTATGGCGGCGGGAACCCTCACCGTTCTACTCGGTATCGATCGCCCGGACTGGGCGGTGATCGCCGCGGCGATGGTCCTGCATCAAGGACCGGATCGAATACTGGGCACCTATCGCGGAATCCATCGCATCGGCGGAACCGTCCTCGGGTTGATTCTGTTGGGCGCCATATACGCCTGGAGTCCGACCGGTCTGTGGCTGGTGGCTGTACTTGCCGTCCTGATGGCGGGGATCGAACTGTTCCTGGTGCGGAACTACGGGATCGCCGTCATCTTCATCACCGCTCTGGCAATTCTCCTCGGCGCTGCCGGTGGTGCACACGGGACCGTCCAGCATCTGATCCTCAGCCGCATGCTCGAGACGGCAATCGGCGTCGTCGTGGCGTTGATCGTCCTGTGGACGGTCGGGCGCGGGGCACATCGACGCACTCTGATCTGGGTCGACGAGCGTGCCGACAGCGTCCTGTTCAAGCTGCTGACCGAAATCCGCGCAAGGCACTATGCACCACAAGCGAATTGGTCCGAGCTTTCGGAGCTTCGACGCGACCTGGACTTCGAACTACGAGGCAGCACGATGGCCGGGATCGACGCCGCCCACAACGAACCCGAGTGGGCGTCGCAGCAGTGGAGAACGCACACCGCACTGCATCACCTGGGATCGGATGTGCTGCACCGACTGTGGTTCGGCACGCAGGTGTCCAGGTCTCACCTCGAAGAATGGGAGTCTCGCTACCTGCGCTCGGGTTCGGTGTGATCGAGCATCGGGACGGCACTGAACTTGGCTGGGTTCGCAATGTCGTAGGCCGCACACACAACTCCGTCGCGAACCGTGAAGCCGGCAACGCGAGCGGCGAACTGCGGGTACCGGTCATCTCCGGGGGAGCCGGCGAATACACCACCGAGCTGTCCGTTGACGAGAACCGGTGACATCGAAAACAGCGCCGCCGGTCCGTACTTGCGTGCCAGCCCCAGGTAGAACCGTGCCACACGATCACTGCCGCGCACGACGTTGACCGCCGTGCGAGTTGTTCCGCCTGCGTCGCCGATCAGCACGGCATCGGGATCGAGTGCTTCGATCACCGCGTTCAGATCCCCACTCGCGATAGCCATGACCAGTCTTTCGACGGCGGCAGCATGCTCCTCGCTGCTGACCGGGACGGGCGCCGACGCTGCGGCTCTACGGGCTCGCGAGGCCAACTGACGGGCGGCGGCGACTTCGATGTCGAGGATTCGGGCTACCTCGGCGAACGGTACGTCGAAGCCGTCGTGCAGGACAAAGGCAACGCGTTGCGCGGGAGTAAGAGTGTCCAGGACGACGAGGGCCGCAAAACGATTCTGTTCCTGCGTCACGACGTACTCGAGGGGATCGGGTGTCGCTGAGGGTGTGCTCACGGTGGCGTCGACGGGCGTGACGATCGGCTCCGGAAGCCATTGTCCTACATAGCTTTCTCTCCGGACTGCGGCCGATTTGAGATGATCGAGGCAGATCCGACCCACAACAGTGGTGAGCCATCCGCGCAGCTCGCGGATCTCCAGCTCTTCACCTCGCGTGGTTTCGGCTACTTGGAGTCGTATCCATGCTTCCTGCACCGCGTCCTGAGCGTCGCTGAAACTTCCGGTGAGACGGTAGGCCACCGACGTCAGATGGCCACGGTGTTGCTCGAAGTCCTGCGCGGTAGTCGGCGAAAGCATGCCCTCATGATACGGACTTCACACTTTAAATCCGGCATGAATGTAACCGTTGACCCAGGTAGTGGGTGCCGACGTATGGTTTCGACACTGCTAACGGCTCGATTCTGTCTTCACATTCATTGGAGTCTCACGTGTTTCGGTCTTCGCTCTTGTCGTCATTGAACTGTTGTCGTTGAACTGACTTTCCCAACACCTGCCTGTGCCGATCGCCGCACAAGGCGATCCGGACAGGTGTCGTCGTAAATTTCACCAATCATCCTCTAAAGGAAGCAACTTCATGATTCGCCCTCGCCTTGCGCGCTCCATAGCCGCAGTCGTCGCTCTTGTCACACTGTCCAGCCTTGCCGTGGCCTGCTCGGGCTCTTCCGACGAAGTCGTCAAGACCGCCGACGGCAAGACCGTCCTGCGGTACGAGGGCAGTACCGGACAGGTCATCTACCCCGAACTCGCTGCCGATCTCGGCTACTTCGACAACGTGGAACTCAACTGGATCGGCGACACGACCAGCGGTCCTCAGAGCATTCAGAATGCCGCGACCGGTCAGACCGAATTCGGTGGTGCGTTCAACGGTGCGGTGGTGAAGTTGGCTTCCGCGGGTTCACCGATCACCTCGGTGATCGGGTACTACGGCTCCGACAAGCAGAGCTTCAATGGGTACTACGTTCTCGACGACAGTCCGATCAAAACGGCCAAAGACCTGATCGGCAAGAAGGTCGGGATGAATACACTCGGCGCCCACCACGAGTTCGTCGTTCGTGAATGGCTTGCGCGGGAGGGGCTTACGCCGGACGAGATCAAGCAGGTTGAACTGATCGTGGTGCCTCCCGTCAACACGGAGCAAGCGCTGCGCCAGGGACAGATCGACGTTGCCACCCTCGGCTCGGTCTTCCGTGACTCCGCGCTCGAACGCGGTGGTCTTCGCGAGCTGTTCACGGACGAATCACTGTTCGGCTCGTTCACCTACGGCACGTTGGTGTTCCGTGACGACTACATCGCGAAGAACAAGGAAGCGGTCGCCGATTTCGTACAGGGAACAGCGCGAGCGATCCGCTGGACCCAGACGCACCCACGTGAGGAAGTGATCGCGAAGCTGACGTCGATCATCAACAGTCGCGGACGCAACGAGGACACCAAGCTCATCAGTTACTGGAAGAGCCCGGGAGTCGCCGGCCCCGGCGGAACGATCACCGATACCGAGATCAGCACGTGGATCGACTGGCTCACCCGTAACGGCGAACTCGAAGAGGGGAAGTTGAAGCCGTCGGACATCTACACCAACGAATTCAATCCATACGCCAACGGAACGTATTCACCCGACAGCGGCGCTGACGGACAGGCACTGGAGGCCGCAAAATGAGCACAGAACCGAAACTAAGGCTCGAGCACGTCACCAAGCAGTTCGACATTCGTGGGACCGACGAAGTTTTCACCGCGGTCGAGGACATCAACATCGACGTGGCGCCGGGGGAGTTCCTGGTCCTCGTCGGGCCGAGTGGGTGCGGTAAGTCGACTCTGCTGGACCTCCTCGGCGGACTGAGTTCGCCGACTTCCGGTCGAATCCTTCTGGACGGCAAGCAGATCACCGGACCCGGCTTGGATCGGGGAATCGTCTTCCAGCAATACGCGCTACTTCCATGGCGAACTGCACGTCACAACATCGAGTTCGGACTCGAAGCGAAGGGCGTGAAGAAGAGCGAGCGACGCGAGCTCGCCGAGCATTACCTCGAATTGGTCGGTCTGCAAGGTTTCGCGGATCGCTATCCGCACGAGTTGTCCGGTGGAATGAAGCAGCGAGTCGCGATCGCCCGCAGCCTGGCCTTCGACCCCGAAGTGTTGCTGATGGACGAACCGTTTGCAGCGCTGGACGCACAGACGCGAGAGTCTCTGCAGGACGAGCTTCTGCGCATCTGGAAAGCCACCGGTAAGACGATCTTGTTCATCACTCACGGAATCGACGAGGCCATCTATCTGGGGCAGCGCGTTGCCGTGCTGACGTCGAGGCCGGGGCGTGTCAAGACGATCGTCGACATCGACGTCGACAGGTCCGGCGACGACGTGCGATCCGGCGAGGAGTTCCGAGTGTTCCGGCACCGGATCTGGACGCTGCTGCACGGTGAAGTGGAACGCGCACGGGCGGGCGAGCTCGACCCAGCCAAGGAGGTTGCACATGTCTAGCGCATTGGCGACGCCGGAAGTGGTCGCGGACCCCGAACCGTTGCACGACAAAGCACCTGACATTGCGCAGCGGAGCCAGGCCGGCGGCAAGGCGGCGCGGTACGTTGGATCTGCCGCGTGGCGGATTGCCAAGCCGTCGATAGCGATCGCGATTTTCCTCGGGATCTGGGAAGCCGCACCTCGGTTGGGCTTGGTGGACAAGGTTTTCCTTCCGCCCTTCAGTGAGGTTGTGTCCGCGTTCTTCACTCTTGCCGGGAACGGTCAACTGCAAGAGCACGTCTCGGCCAGTCTGACGCGTGCGTTAACCGGATTCTTCGTGGCCATCGCGATCGCGATTCCGTTGGGAATTGCGATCGCCTGGTATCGTCCGGTCTCCGACTTCCTCAACCCGATTCTCGAATTGTTCCGCAACACAGCGGCCTTGGCTCTGCTTCCCGTCTTCGTGCTGATTCTGGGCATCGGTGAAGAGTCGAAGATCGCCCTGGTGATTTACGCCTGCACCTTCCCGATTCTGCTCAACACCATCTCCGGTGTGCGCACGGTTGACCCGCTGCTGATCAAGTCCGCTGCCTCTCTGGGGTTCTCGTCGATTCGACTGTTCCAGAAGGTAGTTCTGCCCGCTGCGGTGCCCACGATCTTCACCGGAATTCGCATGGCCGCCGCGTCGTCGATACTCGTGCTGATCGCCGCCGAGATGGTCGGTGCCAAAGCCGGTCTCGGATACCTGATCACTGCCTCACAACTCAATTTCCAGATCCCGAACATGTACGCGGGTATCGTCGCGATCTCGTTGTTGGGTCTGACAATCAACGCGATTCTGGTCCTGATCGAACGTCGGCTCTCACGCTGGCGCGTCACCACCTGATCTGCACCTTCACGGAAAGATTCTGCGAACTCATGTCCGAACGACAATTTCATCTGAACGCCTTCCTCATGGGCGTCGGCCATCATGAGGCGGCGTGGCGCCACCCTCGCACAAATGCGGCCAACTTGTTGGACGTCAAGCACTTCCAGGAGTTGGGGAGGATCGCCGAACGAGGAAAGCTGGACTCGGTGTTCTTCGCCGACGGCCTGGCAGTGGGCCCGCGGGTCAAGTACAACACGCAGGCGATTTTCGAACCCGTCACGTTGCTCTCCGCGATCGCTGCTGCCACCGACAAGGTGGGGCTGATTGCAACCGCGTCGACCAGTTACAGCGATCCGTACACTCTTGCAAGGAAGTTCGCGTCCCTCGACCACATCAGTGGGGGACGTGGCGGGTGGAACATCGTCACATCGGCGGGCGCCGACGAGGCGGCCAACTTCGGTCTCGATGCGGTACCGGCGCACAGTGGTCGTTACGAGCGCGCCGAGGAGTTTCTCGACGTGACACTCGGACTCTGGGACAGTTGGGAAGAGGGGGCGGTTGTCCTGGACGAAGAGTCCGGGATCTTCGCCGACCCGGATCGTGTCCATCGGATCGACCATGACGGCGAACGATTCACGGTAGCCGGTCCACTCAATTCGCCGAGGTCTCCACAGGGACGTCCGCTGCTCGTGCAAGCCGGTTCCTCCGAGAGCGGTAAGGATTTCGCGGCGAAGTATGCCGAGGCCGTGTTCACCGCTCAACGAACGCTCGAGCAAGGGCAGGATTTCTACACCGACCTCAAAGCGCGGCTGATCAAGTACGGGCGTAGTCCCGACGAGATCAAGGTGCTGCCAGGCATCGTTCCCTTCATCGCGGATACGGAAGAAGAAGCCAAGGCGCTGGAGCAGTCGTTCACGGATCTCATCTCACCTGAGTACTCGCTGCGCCAACTCTCGAACATGGTGGGCGTCGACCTCACCGAGCATTCGCTGGACGCTCCGTTGCCGCCGCTGCCGGACATCGATCGCATCCAAGGAAACAAGAGTCGATACCAGCTCGTCAAGGATCTTGCGGAGAGCGAAAACCTGACCGTTCGTGAACTGATCGGCAAACTCGGCGGTGGCCGTGGGCATCGGACATTTGCCGGGACACCGGAGCAGGTCGCGGACGAGTTGACCGAATGGTTCGACAAGGGCGCCGCGGACGGCTTCAACATCATGCCGCCCTATCTGCCCGGAGGGCTCGAGGTGTTCGTCGACCGGGTCGTGCCGATTCTGCAGGCGCGTGGGCTCTTCCGTACCGAATACACGGAATCCACCCTGCGGGGTCACTACGGCCTCGATCGTCCGGCGAATCGGTTTTCGCGGGCCGCTGACGCGGCAGAAGTGAGCGCGTGACGGAAACACTGCCCAAGGAACAGCCGGCGATTGCCGGGCTCAAGCCACTGGTCACAACGGTTTTCGTACCGGCGGCTATTTTCGGAATCGGTCAGGGCGCGGCCGCCCCCATCATGGCCGTCACCGCCCGCGACCTCGGTGCATCGGTCGCCGTCGCCGGATTGATCGTTGCACTCGGCGGTTTGGGTGCCGTCCTCGGCGATCTCCCGGCGGGCCGGATAGTGTCGCGATTCGGCGAGCGTCGGTCCATCATCGGCGGAAGTTCCTTGGGCGCGACCGGAGTGGTGATCTGTCTGCTTGCGCAGACTCCGTGGATGCTGGGTATCGGTGCTCTGCTGACCGGACTGGCGAATGCTGTGTGGGGTCTTGCCAGGCAGAGCTACCTCGCTGAGACGGTGCCGCTCGGCCTGCGGGCCCGAGCAATGTCGTCATTCGCCGCGATGTGGCGGTTGGGTTTCTTCCTGGGCCCACTCATCGGCGCCGGCGTGATTCTGCTGGTGGGCGCGCGCGGAGGATTTCTGGTCCAGTTGGTGGGCGTCGTACTCGCCGGGGCGCTGATGGCCCGCGTTCCCGACCCGCCACGAAAGGCGCAGGCGGGCAACGGCGATCATAGCCACGTCACGCTCCCGCAGATCCTTCGCCGCCACCGCGCCGCCCTGTCGACGCTCGGGACAGGCTCCCTGCTGATGGGCGCCGCTCGTGCTTCGCGGGAGGCAGTGCTGCCGCTGTGGGCATTGCACCTCGGGTTGGATGCGGCCCAGGTGAGTGTGATCTTCGGTATCGGTGCGGCAGTGGATCTGCTGTGCTCGTATCCCGCCGGGCACATCATGGACCGATACGGGCGCAGGTTGGTCGCGGTGCCTTCGCTGACGGTGATCGGTGTGTCGTACCTACTGTTGCCGTTCTCGACGAGTGCAGTGGGGCTGACCGTGGTCGCTGTCGTGATGGGGATCGGCAACGGACTGGGCAACGGCGTGATCATGACTCTCGGTGCTGATATCGCTCCACCCGAAGAACGCGCCGAGTTCCTCGCTGCATGGCGATTGACCCACGACACGGGCATGTTCGGTGGGCCGCTCGCGATCGGTCTCCTTGCCGCGGTGTTCCCGCTCGGGTGGGCGTTCGCCGCACTGGGCGCGACCTCGTTCGCGGGCGCAGCGATGATGTTCCGCTTCATTCCGGTCTACTCTCCGCGGGTGTCACCCCGCTCGCGCCTCGGGAAACGATAGGTAGGCTCGCTGCATGCGATTCGGACTGTTCGTACCTCAAGGCTGGCGTCTGGACCTGGTCGGCATCGACCCCGCGAAGCAGTGGGAGGTGATGCGAGACTTCACGCTCCGCGCGGAGGCAGGACCGTGGGAATCGGTGTGGGTCTACGACCACTTCCACACCGTTCCCCAGCCGACGGAAGAAGCGACTCACGAGGCGTGGACGTTGATGGCCGCGCTCGGTGCGTCGACGTCGCGTATCCGGCTCGGCCAGATGTGTACCGCCATGAGCTACCGCAACCCGGCGTACCTCGCCAAGGTCGCCGCGACCACCGACCTGATCACCGGTGGACGCGTCGAAATGGGAATCGGCGGCGGTTGGTACGAGCAGGAGTGGCGCGCGTACGGCTACGGATTCCCCTCTGCCGGTGAGCGTCTGGGTCGACTCGACGAAGGAATCCAGATCATGCAGCAGGCGTGGTCGAAGGGAAGTGCGACGCTCGACGGTAAGTACTACCAGGTCGACGGAGCGCTGTGTCGTCCACTTCCGTTGCAAGAGGGCGGAATTCCCATCTGGGTTGCCGGCGGCGGCGAGAAGGTCACACTCAAGATCGCGGCGAAGTACGCGCAGTACACCAACTTCGACGGCACCCCGGACGGCTTCGCACACAAGTCGGAGATCCTGAAGAAGCACTGCGACACCGTCGGTACCGACTTCGACGCGATCGTCCGTTCGGCCAACTACAACGTGGCCATCGGAGCGACGGAAGCCGAGGTGGCTCAGCGGTTGGAGACGCTGAAATCCCGGCTGACGCCGTTGGTCGGCGAAGCTGCTGCGGATGCGTCGCTCGACGCCTTCCGCGGAATGCCGGCGGTGGGTACACCGGAGCAGATCATCGAGAACCTGTCGGCGCTCAAAGCGCAGGGCCTCGAGTACGGAATTTTCTACTTCCCCGAGGCCGCGTACGACACCTCGGGGATCGAGATGTTCGAGAAGGAAGTACTGCCCGCGCTCGCGTAGCGGTACGGCTATCGCAGGGAGTCAGGAAGATCGGCCGGGTTGATCAGGACCCGGCGATCGGGGTGGGTGCGAACTTCTTCGGAATCGGGGATCCGGCTCTGCAGGAAGTTCCACTCGCTCGCACTGACAGCCGCGACAGCGCGTGCCAGCACCGCCGAGTCCTTGGTTCCCCATTCGATCGGCATGGGGCTGACCATCTGCCAGGTGTCAGCCTTGCTTCGGGTGGAACGATCCGAACGCAGTGCAACCGACGGAATGCGGTCGCCGACTCGCCACTTCGGATTGAGTCGTACATTGCGGCTGACGAGTGCGTACTTCGGTGCCCCAGCGGCGGGCTTCGCGATGTCGATCAGTGCGGTCAGCGTCGCCGCACGCGGGTGGACCTCGGTGACGATCGCCGGGACCAGCGGGTTGTCCGCATACAGAGATTCGACGCTCCCCACCTTGCGAGGTGCCCACACGGCCACCCACAGGGAACTGACCGCACCGATGACCAGGACTGCGCCGATGATGATGGACCACACCTCGCCCATGCTGATCAGCCAGGCGCCGACCGCGGCGAGGACGATCGCGAAGATCACCGCAGAAATCTGCAAGCGGCGTACGTCGGCCAGTGTGTCGTTGACCGACTTGGCGTGAGCCTTGTCGACAGTGAACTGGAAGTCAGCCACGAAAAATCCTTCGGGTGGTGCCGGACGATCTAGGACCGGCCCCCGATCGCCCGGGGACCGTCCACCAGCGTAGCTAGTTTCGCGCGCGCTCCCACATCTGCAGGTAAGCCTCGGCGCCGCGGCTCATGTCTTCGACGATGGTGTCGCCGTCGACTCCTGCGGCGATACGCATGTCCGCGATCCAGTCGGGAATCATCCCGTACTGCGCCACGCCGTCGGTGTTCACGTCGAAAACCCGGGTGCCGGCGCGCTGCTGGTCCATGACCGTGCCGTCGAAGGCGGTGTACGGATATTGCAGCGGGTTTTCGGCGGCGTCACCGCGCGGTGCGGCTTGGGGACCGAAGCCGTTGGTGTCGGCGCCGTAGCCGAAACCGAAGTAGTAGTTCTCGCTTCGCATTGCCCGCGCGTCGCGCCACTGGTCGATGAATCCGCGCTCTTCGGGCTTTTCGTCCGATGCGTCCAGTTGCCCGGCGTACAGGGCGACAAATCCGCCGAGCGCGTAGATCCGCTTGTACAGGCTCGGGTCGCTCCAACTGTGACTCGAGACGACACCGGAGTAGTTCGCAGCTTCGAGAATGTCGAGGGCTGCTTCGGCGGTCTTGACGCTCATGTGGTCGATGTCGACGATCATTCCTCGGTCCATCAAACCTTGGATCGTGTAAGCACCCAGGTCGGTCAGGCCGTGCGAATTGCATTGCGGACCAGAGGGGTACACCGGAAGCGTCACTCCGGGCGGGAGTACGGCGAGAAGATTCTGCGCGCCGTCGACCTTGGTGGGCAGCACGTTGTCCTCGGCAACTCCGGTGCAGGGTTCCGACTGCCAGAACTCCCCGGTGCCGAGGTAGTTGCCGATATTGACGGCCACGCCGGTAATTCCGCCGTCGAAACGAGCACCGCCGAGAGCGTTGTCGAACTTGTGCGTGACGATCATCTGCCGGACACCCAGGTCGTACAACTCGTCCAGACCGCGGTCGATGTCGTCCTCGGTGCACTGCGGAATCCCGTTACGCACAGAGCAACCGAAGGGTTCGGATACCTCCACCCCGAGGGTGACGGCCAGCTTTCCGTCGGCAGCCACCTTCCTGGCTTGTTCCGGGGAGCTCACGATGCGGAACCATCCGCGGCCGGGTCCGCCGTACTGGGCGTCGATGTAGTCCTGGAGTTCGCGTGTCTGCTGCGCCTGGATCCGGACGGTCTCCATCTCGTCGCAGGGATTTCGCTTGCTCGGATACAGCTCGCACAGGACACGGTTGGCGACAAAGAGATTGGTGAAGATTCGCAGTCCGCCGCGCCAGGCCCGCTCGACCCACTTGTAGTAAGTCTGCTCGTGCGTCAGCGAATCGTGAGCCGGCCAGTCGGCGAAGCTCGGCCAGCCCGTGGTGTCGTGAGTTTCGAAGGGATTTCCGTACGACAGAACATTTTCGAGGAGTGCCGGTATTCCGTCGGGTTGGTGGTCCGGGCAGTCGACGAGTGCAGCTGTGACACCTTGGGGGTCGAAAGGTCTGCCGCAGTGCAGGTTTCCACCCATGAACTCGGAAGCATTCATGTGCACGTGTGTGTCGATGAATCCCGTGACTTCACCGTTCGGCCCGATTTCTCCGGGAATACCGTTTGCACCCACTTCGGCTTCGGGGAAATCGGCACAGCCATCGCGGGGGACGAGAGTGAACGCAGATTCGGGAACGTCACCGGGATCGGACATCGTGAGCGTCGAATCTCGCGAGATCAGTTGACGGCCGTTCGAGGTTGCGGTCAGAACGAAGGACTCGCCGGTGGACATCACGGTCCAGTCGGTGGCTGGAGTTGCTTCGGAGGTGGCGAGAACGGAGTCTGCTCCGTCGTGCGAGAGCATCGACCCGTCCGGGCCGTACAGCATGAAACGACCCAACTGGGCCGCATGCAGGCGGAAAGGCTCGGCGTCGGCGGCTTTCGTGGCGTCGGTGAGGTACGCCGGTCCGCCCCGACGCACGAAGTCTCCGGACTCCGTGCGAAGCGCGTAGCAGCCGTTCGCAAGTGCGTACACCGAGTTCTGCGCGGTAGGAGATGGGCTCGGTGCCGCCGCACTGACGCCGGTCGTGGCGACGACGACGGCGGCAGTCAGCAGCGAGATGGTTCCGGCGAGCCGACCCCGTAGACGTGGAACTGAGCGCATGGTGCTGGTGACCCCCGGCCGATGGACACGACTGTGACAGGGCACACTCTACAGATAACTGGACGTATGTCCATTTATTTCTGGAACGTGTTGCAGAAATGCTCAGCCGATTGCAGGTCCGAGCAGGTCGTCGGCGTCGGTGATCCGGTAGGCGTAGCCCTGTTCGGCGAGGAATCGCTGACGATGTGCCGCATACTCCGCATCGAGAGTGTCGCGGGAGACCACCGAATAGAAGTGCGCCTGACCGCCGTCGTGCTTGGGTCGCAGGAGGCGCCCGAGTCGCTGAGCTTCTTCCTGTCTCGATCCGAAGGTTCCCGAAACCTGCACGGCGACAGACGCCTCCGGAAGGTCGATCGAGAAGTTCGCGACCTTGCTCACGACCAGCGTCTGGATCTCACCGTTCCGGAACTGATCGAACAGGATCTCACGTTCCTTGTTCTTGGTGGATCCCTTGATCACCGGGGCGTTCAGGGCTTCGCCGAGTTCGTCGAGCTGATCGAGATACGCGCCGATCACCAACGTCGGGGAATCCGGGTGCTTGGCCAGAATCGACTTCACGACAGCAATTTTGGTGTGCGCCGTCGAGCACAGTTTGTAGCGCTCCTCCGGTTCGGCGACGGCGTAGGACATGCGTTCGGCGTCCGTCATCGTCACGCGCACCTCGACGCAGTCGGCCGGTGCGATCCAGCCCTGCGCTTCGATGTCCTTCCACGGAGCGTCGTAGCGCTTGGGGCCGATGAGCGAGAAGACGTCGCCTTCGCGGCCGTCCTCACGAACCAACGTCGCGGTCAGACCGAGGCGGCGGCGTGACTGCAGGTCTGCCGTCATCCGGAAGACCGGCGCGGGGAGCAGGTGTACCTCGTCGTAGATCACCAGTCCCCAGTCGCGGGAATCGAAAAGTTCGAGGTGCTTGTACTCACCCTTCGTACGACGCGTGATCACCTGGTACGTGGCGATCGTGACCGGCCGAATCTCCTTGCGCTCGCCGGAGTATTCGCCGATTTCTTCCTCGGTCAACGACGTGCGGGCAATGAGCTCACGCTTCCACTGGCGACCGGCAACGGTGTTGGTCACCAGAATGAGTGTGGTGGCCTTGGCCTTTGCCATCGCTGCGGCGCCCACCATCGTCTTACCGGCGCCACATGGCAGCACGACGACGCCCGAGCCGCCGGCCCAGAACGAATCCGCTGCCATCTGCTGGTAGTCGCGGAGTTCCCAGTGGCCCTCTTCGAAAGCGAGATCGATCGGGTGCGCTTCGCCGTCCACGTAGCCGGCGAGATCCTCGGCCGGCCAGCCGACCTTGAGCAGCATCTGCTTGAGGCGGCCGCGCTCACTCGGATGCACGATCACGGTGTCGTCGTCGACTTTCTCACCGAGCATCGGCGAGATCTTCTTGTGCCGCATCACCTCGGTGAGCACTGCGCGGTCGAGGCTGACCAGGATGAGGCCGTGCACCGGGCTCTTGACCAACTGCAAGCGTCCATACCTGGCCATCGTGTCGACGATGTCGACCAGGAGTGGCTGTGGCACGGCGAACCGCGAGAACGACACCAGTGCGTCGACAACCTGTTCGGCGTCGTGCCCGGCAGCGCGGGCATTCCACAATGCCAGGGGAGTGATGCGATACGTGTGGACGTGCTCCGGGGCCCGTTCGAGTTCCGCGAAGGGGGCGATTGCCTGCCTGGCCTCGCCGGCACGCTCGTGGTCGACCTCCAACAGCAGCGTCTTGTCGGATTGGACGATCAACGGTCCGTCGGTCACGGAATCCTCCTAGTGAAACAAACGCGGCAGCCACAGAGCGTTGCGCCGCGTTGTCGGCTGACGCCAACCCTGCCATTGTCCTGGTATCAGAGCGCATACGCCAACAGGCGACGCTCGCACAGCCCGAAGCAGGGGTGCCCGAGTGTGGGCACCCCTACGTCAACAGGGCAGGACCGACTGCTATTCCGGGAGACCGGAGCCGGGTAGCACGAGGATCTTCACGTGTTCGTCGGGTGCGCGCAGAGCTGCGAAAGCGTCCGAGACACCATCGAGACCGACCCGGCCGGTGATGATCGCTTCGGCGTCGATCTCTCCATCGGCGAGTCTCTGCAGGGTGATGTCGTAGGCATTCTCGTAGGGGCCGTGACCGAAGTTGATCGAGATCCTCCGGAACTGCCCGACGACGGGAATGATCGTCTCGTCGCCGAACGGCGCAGCCAGCACCTGTATCCGCGAGTTGAACGGCAAGGTGCGCATCAGTTCCCCGATAACCCCCGCCCGGCCGCTGCATTCGTAGGCGATCAGGATGCCGTTTGCGGCCTGACCGACGAGTGGGTTGCCCTCGGCGACCATCTGATTCCACAGTTCGATCGGATCCTGCTCGGCCGGATCGACGACGATGTCCGCGCCCATCTTCTCAGCGAGCTCGCGTCGTTTGGGGGAGGGCTCGGACGCGATGACGATCTGTGCTCCTCTCGCCTTCGCCGCGACGACGGCACCAAGTCCGATCGTCCCGCAACCGATGACGAGCGCCGAATCGGCCGAGGTGAGGCCGGACTGTTGAAGGTGCATCTCGCCGACGTGGAGAGGTTCGGCAAGTGTGGCGTGCTCGAGTGACAGGTGATCGGGAACTTTGCGGACCCAGAACGCGTCGACGACGATGTGGTCGCCGAACGCGCCGTGGTATTCGTTCGAGTAGCCGATGATCGTCGGGATCCCGGTGGCAGTGTCGGTGGCCAGGCCGATGCCCGCCACCCTGTCGCCGATCGCGAAATCGTCTACTGCAGAGCCGGTTTCGGAGACGATACCCGCGTACTCGTGTCCCAGGACTACGGGGCGGTCGGGGTCGAAGGTGGCGAGCGGGTAGCCCCCGTCGTGTGCGACCTCGACGAACCGGCACGGGTCTTTCGACATGCTCAGATCACTGCCACAGATCCCGCAGGCGACGACGTCGATGCGGATCTGATGGGGTGCCAACGGCGGCGGGTCGGCTACCACCGCTACTGCGAATTCACCGTTCTGGAATCGGACAGCCCTCATGCGCGTACCGCTCCCGTCTCGGCGGACCGGCCGTAGTAGTCGGTGTGGGCTTTGGTGAGCGCTCCGACAAGCCCGCCGATCAGGTACTCGCGATTGTCCTCGGCGAACTGCATGCTCGCCTGACGCCCGACGTTCCGCTTCCGGAAGTGCGGGACCACCTCGGAGGCGAACAATTCGTAGCTGCGTTTGGTGTCCTCCCAGCTCGCCATGTCGACGTGAAGGATCAGGAACGTGCCGAACCCTCCCGTCTTCTCGATCAGGCGCTCGATCTGTGCGATCGCGTCCTCGGGGGTACCGATGATCGCCTGACCGAACTCGCCGAGAGTGTCGTTACGCCACTGGTCGATGATCCCTGCCGGCGTATCTGCCCAGGCCGGGGTCTGGCCGGTCTGCCGATTCACGTAGGAGGCCATCGATCCGATCCGTCGGCTCACGGCGCGCTCGGCCTCGGCTCGGGTCTCTGCGATGAACGTCGGAGTGACCACACGCCACGTCGCTCGGTCGGCGTGGTGGCCGTGCTCGGCCGAGACCTTCTCGTACACATCCCAGTTGCGATCCAGTGCGTCGAATCCGCTGGGTGAACTCGCCGCCAACGAGAGCAAGGAGAGGCCGTTCTTGCCTGCGAGTACCGAACCGTTGGGCGAAATCGTCGACGCTGTCACGGTCTCGATGCCATCCGCGCGGTACGTGGGCAGCTGTGCACGAGCATCACGCAACGTGAACCAGTCGGTTTCCATGTTGACGACCTCGCCTCGGAGCAACGCAAGGATGGCCTCGAGTGCTTCGCCCTGGCGGCGGCGCTGGTCCGACGGGTTGATACCCATCATGTGTGCGTCGAGGGGGATCTTGCCCGGGCCGGTGCCGAAGATGACTCGCCCGCGGGTCTGCAGATCGAGTTGAGTGATGCGGTCGGCCGTGATCAGCGGGTGGTGATAGGGCAGGGACGTCACGCCCGTACCGAACTGGATGCGCTCGGTCCGCTCTGCTGCGGCGGCGATGAATATGTCCGGCGCGGGCACGATTTCGGCGCCGGTCGAATGATGCTCACCCATCCAGGCTTCCTCGAAGCCGAGGTGATCCAGGTGCACCATGAGATCGATATCGCGTCTGAGTTGCAAGGCGGGATCTGCGTCGAGCGGATGGTACGGGGCAAGGAAGGCTCCGAAGCGGATGGACGATGCGGACCACACGATGACATCTCCTGTCGACAGGGAAGTGATTTGGCTCACTCGCTCTGGTGGAGATGTCTAACATGGATCACCTGATCCAATAAGTTGAATCTCCCGCACAGTGGGAGGTTTGTAATCACTTGTAGCTCAACGCTATCTGGTTTAGTCACGTCGTCTAATGTTGTTTCAAGTCGATCAACTGATTCAGGCATTTCGAGAAGGAGCGTTGAAGAGGTCATGCATTTGGACGTCACCATCACCCCCACCTCCTCGACCGTCGAACTGAACGGGGTCGACGACTTCACCAGTCTCTCGGTCGTCGTGGGCGGCGACGATCAGTCCGAGACTCTGCGTCGGGTATTGGAACCGTGGGGGGAACTCGAGGACGATCACGTCTGGCTCGACATTGCTCACCTGGAACAAAGCGTCGCGGCCCAGGTCGGAAACGCGCAGTGGAGGCAGAAGTTCTCCGCGATGGTGGACTACGCACGCGCCCGCGGCTGGGTCGATCGCGACAACAGGGTGCGGGCACACCGTGAATCACTCTGACTCCAGGGTCAGCGCTTCGGAGAACTTCGGCGAGCCCGTGCGAAGCTCGTTCGTATGACCGACTCCAGGCAGAACCGACAAGGCGACGCGACGCGCATGCGCTTGCTCAAAACTGCCGAGCGGCTTTTCGCGACAGAGGGATTGGATGCAGTCTCGTTGCGCTCGGTCAACGCAGCAGCCGGTCTCGGTCCGTCGTCTGTCCACTACCATTTCGGCACCAAGGACGATCTGGTCGCCGCGGTGCTGCTGGACATGGGAACGTCGGTGCGAGATCAGATCAGCGCGAACGTGGACGCCCTTGCCGCCGAACAGACGCCGCCGACGGTCGAGGCACTGGTACGGGCTGTCACCGCGCCCTACGAGGCGTTACTCCTTCGCCACCGCACGCGGGGAATGCGATGGATCAGGATCGTCACGCAGATCTCGCAGCCGCAGATGTCACGACCAGGGCATCCCGCCCTCGAGGCGACCGAGCTGCACCTTCGCGATCACCTTCTCGACCAGGTCCGTCGTACATTTCCCGCTACCGATCCGGAAAGGCTCGAGACTCGCTGGGCGATCGCCTTGATGGGCTTCCTCCAAGCATTGAGCCGGGCTGACGATTGGAGCGGAAGTGGCAAGCCGCTCGCGCCGGAGCGACTTGCCGACTTCTACGAGGATCAGGTCGTCTTTCTGATCGGTGGCGTGCGGCAGTTATTGGGATGAGTTCCTTATTTTTGCGCGACGACAGACTTTCGCATTTCCATTACATGAGTAATAGCCTCGGAAATTCCGGATCGATAACCGATATTCTTTTCGGAATCGCCCGGAGTGGAATCAAGCTCCGATTCGAGTCTCGTTTGAATGCGGTCCAGGGTGTGGATTGTTCTTTTCACGATGGTTAATTCTCTTTCTGCGGAGAATCCGAAAGTAGTATTCCGGACTGCCGAGCGTGTTCGTCGAGGACGCAGAGTGAAGCGAGGGTCATGCCCGCTGCGTAGCCGCGCGAGCGTGCGTCAGTTCCTCGACTACGTGACTTGAACAGGTTGAATGTTTCGTGCAGGTGCACGAGGGTGTCGGTGGGGGCCGGCATTGGTCAGCTTCGCAGTCAGCTCGTCTTTCTCTGGACTGTGCTGTCAGCTCCGCTTTCTCTTACGAATGAACTCCGAAGACTCCGCAGTTTTCGCCCGCTTTTCCGCGCGGCGTTCCTTGATCGACTGAGCGGGTTTCTTCATGTTTTTACCCGGTGCCTTGTCAGCCATTGTCGCTCCTCATTTTTCGAAGTGGCAATCACAAACTGACCTCGACCATACTTCATTTACAGAAAAAAGCCAGTTGCTTCTTTTCTGCTACTTTTTTCCGGAGTCGACGGGGCTGACGGAAGTAATGCGGTGCAACGTGAAACGGCGTACCGCACCACTTGCCGGGTCGAACGCGTCCAGCTGTCCGCCGCCCACGCTGACGGGGTCGACGATGCGATGGGTCGCCACCCCCTGGGCGTCGACGTACCCGATGTTGACGCTGGAATTGTCTCGTGCCGCCGTGGCCAGCAAGGCGATGGTGGCTGCGTTGTTCTCGCGCGAACCGTCCGTTCGAACGCCGCCACGGCCGGGGGCGGAAGCGCGGTCGCCCGCCCGCATCGTGCGTACCAACGACGCCAACTGATCCGCCGACGGGCTCGCAGGCATTCTCGACGCCGGTCGGCTGCGACGGTTCGGTACGCGAGCCCCGCGTGGGCGAAGATCGACCAGCGTTCCCGAGGAGTCTTCACCGGCCGGCGCAAATCCGGCTGCGCGCAATTCGGCCAGGACCTCGCGTAGCGGGGCTTGGGAGATCGCGACCGTGGGAGCCAATGCGCGCAATGCCAGGGACTCGGCCACCGCCGATGCGAGTACCTCCGCCAACAGTGATGCGTCCTCGCACCGGATGAACGACGCTGCAACCCCGGCGCGTAGTCGTCCGTGCCGACGGGCAACGTCGTCAATCAGATACGAAAGCGATTGGGGGACAGGTGTCTTCGATTTCGAAGCGAACATGGCATGCAGTTCGGTGGCCGTCAGACCGGCGTCGAGAGCACGTCGCACACTGTCCTCGCTGATGCGGTACATGGACGCCGATCCTGCCGACTCGATGTCCGCGACCAGGCTCACCTGCTCGAGCAGGTCCGGTACGAGCGGACCCGGCGCAACCAATGTCAGATCTGCCTGGACCAGGATGTAGTCGATGGGCTCGGGTAGCGCGGACTGCATTTCGGCTTCGGCGTCCCCGCCGTGCAGCAATGCGCGACCCGGGGACGACAAAGCGCCGCGGGCTACCAGTCCTAGCGCGGCGGCCTCGTCCAGAGTCCGCTCGATCGCGAAGGTCCGTAGGCGCCCGCTCCACCGCGGACGTCGCCACGCCAGTAGCCGACTGACCTCGACGGCCGAGGCAGTCTGACCGCTGTCGAGTTCGGCGAGCAGCCCCAGGATGGCCTGACGATCTCGGGGAGCCGCCGGTGCGCGGCCCTCCTCGGACAGTGCCGCGATCGGCTTGTCGGTGGAATCGCGCAGCCCGATCATCCACGGAACGCGCGGTACGTCGACCCAAGCGGACGCCAGGACCTCCCACCGTCGCGCTGTGGACGCGTTCAGCCAGCCGTCGACGGCGAGTGTGGGCGTCCAGTATTCGTCAGCGTTGTCCGAGATCGGCGCCGGGTCGGGCGTTCCGCTCGCGATGAGTCCGGCTGCCGAGAGCAATTCGACAAGCAGGCTCACTCGCGCTTCGTCGAGATCGGCAGTCTTGGCCACGCGTCGTAGTTCTCGAACGCCGAGTCCACCGGCTCGCAGGGCGGGGGCCGGTGCCGCTCCCAGAACTGCGATCACGTTCTCGCATTGGCGTACCAACTCGAGCGCTTCGCCAGCTGCTGCGGCGTTCACGTCCGCCGGTTTGAGTTTGTCGCCCCCGATGACCGGTGCGGTCAGTGTCGTCGGATCGAAAACCGGCTCGCCGCGGATGACCTGACGAACCGTCGCCGGAAGTTCGACTGTCTGCTCGTCGAGCCACCGCAGCAGGCCGGCTGCCAGCAATCGCTGAACCGGGCGCTCGGGCGGCGTTCCCGGGGCAGCGTCGCGGGTACGGCCGATCGGGCTGGAGTTGGCGAGAGTCTCGAGGAGATCCCGTTCCCGGGTGTCCAGAGCGTCGAGGGCCGCCGAGATCTCGGTCTCGGACATCGCCTCGGCAGGTTCGAGGGCACGCCCCACACGCCAGGGAATCATCCCGATGACTGCCGGGACGACGCTGATGGGATCGACACCCCAGATGAGGGCGGACTCGCGCATCTTCGACAGCGACTTGTCGACGGCCTTCTTGGTGACCTTGCCCTTGCCGGTCAGGGCGCGTTCGGCGATTGCACTGTTGAGCTCCGCCCGCGTCATCGGAGTTTCCTCGGCGCCGGCCAGCGCCAACAATTCGAGAAGACCGAAATCGAGGGTGTCGAGTTCGTCTGCGGCTCGGCTGACCGACGCGCGTTGCTGTGCCCGACCGCTGAGAACCACCATCGTGCTCGGCGGCGGCACGGCCAGATCGGGGCGCAGACGCAGCAATTCCGTCAACTCGGCGTCACTGCGCGCCGAGAGCCAATCGGTCAGACTTTCGGCTGCGGAACTGCCCGCCGGGGTGCCACGTGTTTCGGTCATCAGGTATCAGATTAGAGACCTGGTCTGTACGGCGTAACGGCGTCCTGTCAAAATGACTTCGTGGCCAACAATTCGAAGCAACACTATGTAGATCCAGGATGGCCGGAAACTGCAGACGGAGATCACGCAGTGACCGAATTGTCATCGACCCGTGCAGGTGGACTTTCACCCTTCGGCGAGGACACCACCTTTCCGGTTCCGGTGGAGTCACTCCCTTACGTACACCCGCACACCGTCATCAACCGATAACAACTCGACACGAAGAAGGCCCGCACCGATTCGGTGCGGGCCTTCTCTAGTTCGAGCGTCCGAGCGGACAGTCTTGCCGGTTTTACTTGAGGAACGTCTTCGCGGTGTCGGCGACTGCGAGGATCTGCGGGTCGACCGGGATGCCGTTGGCCTTGGCGAAAGCGATTGCCTGATCGATGGCGTCGGCAACCGGGTGTGCAACGGTCTGAGCGACCTGCTGTGCCGGAGCCGGAGCTGCCTGAGGAGCCGTGGTGGCCGGAGCGGAACGCTCGGTGGCGCCGCTGCTCAGTCCGAGGCTGGAGGAGCAGGACGGCCATGCGCCCCAACCCTGGTTTGCGAGAACACGCTCGGCAACAACGATCTGCTGCTCGCGAGAGGCCTGGTTTGCGGTGGCTGCGTACTGTCCGCCGCCGTGTGCGTTCCACGTGCTGGGGGAGAACTGCAATCCGCCCTGGTAACCGTTGCCGGTGTTGATGGCCCAGTTTCCGCCGGCCTCACACTGGGCGAGACGATCCCAGTCGGAGTCGGGGGCAGCGTTTGCGGTTCCGGTGGCTGCAATTCCTGCTACGCCCATGATGGCGCCGGTGACGGCGACCTTGGCGACAGTGCGGCCGGTGGTGGTGGGCTTGCGATGGCGTCCGCTCATGATGGTCGAAATCCTCTCCACACGCGCCTGCGAGGTCAGCTGTCGGGTTCGGGCTGAGAGGTCGCCCGGCCTCGCCTTTCCTGGCTGGAAAGGGTCTGGCTTCACCCCAAGATCCGGTCTTGCGACCGAACCGGTGTCCACTGGAGAACTTTTCTGTTCTCACAGAGGACTTTGGGTCCCCCGTCCTCGTCCCTGGAATGCTCTGTCGGAAGTCCGGTACCCGCGGGACAAGGCTTGGCGCGGCGGGCCGGAGGTGGCCGAGTTTCCCGGCCGAAAACGACGGTAACGGCTCGAGTCTCTCGTGTCACCATTTGATAACGCGGCGTGGCGAAAGACGTACAACGCGTCACACAAAGCGCAGGAGACTCTTCCCAGGTAGGTGGGGGTGCCTGAGTGAATGTCCGGTTGTGTCCGTTCCGTTATCCATCCGTAATGTGAGCAAGGTCACACGTTATGTGGAAATAGGAATCCGGGCGATTGAGAGGTGTGTCGATCCAGGCCGGTGGTGTGGCCTGTGTCTCAACATCCGAATAGAAACTTAGGTTAGGTTTGCCTGACTTGTCCTGAATGGGCAGGGTTCGCAGAGTCTTCCAAAGAAGTAGGGCACCCCTCATGAAACTGCAATACCGTCGGCGCGCGGTCACCGCGTCACTCGCCGTCGCCGCTGCTGCTGTCGGCCTGGCCGTCACTGCTCCCGCTGCACACGCCTCACCCGAGGATCCGACACACGGCGTTGTCGGAAGCTATTCCGCAACCCAGCCCGGCGACATCGTCGTCGACTCGGCAACCCACCGCGGATACATCACGCAGTACGGCGGACCGACCAGTTCGTTGTCCGTCGTCGACACGAACACGGGCAAGTCCGTCGGCAGCATCGACGGTGTCGTCGGTTACCCGTCGGCACTTGCCGTGGACTCGGACCTCGGACGCGCATACGTGTCCTCCTCCTACGGCGGCGCGATCTCGATTGTCGACACCAAGACCGGCAAGGTCGAAAAGACGGTCACGCTGAGCGAGAAGAACCCCGACGGCTCGCGGCCGCAGATCAACGATGTCGTCGTCGACCCCACAACACACCGCGCGTACTTCTCGGACTACAAGTCCGGCAACATCCGAGTCGTCGACCCCAACGCCGCCGACGCCGTGTCGAGCATTCTGGTCGACAAGTCGGCAACGCCGACCAAGCTCGCCTTCGACAGTGTCCGCGGTTTCCTCTACATCGCGGACACCAACTTCTTCGACGAGAATTACGGCCGCACGCTGTGGCAGGCGGACGTACGCAAGGGCGGAGCACTCAAGTCGATCGTGCGTGCCGACAACCTCTACCCCGTCGACGTCGATGTCGACACGAACACCGGCAACATCTACATGACCGACACCCGGGCATCCAACCTGTGGGCGATCACCCCGGGCGGCGCGGTTCTGTCGAAGACCACGCTGTCTCCGACCGCGATTCCCAACGGCGTGATCGTCGACTCTGCGGCAGGCATTGCATATGTCGCGGACGTCATGAACGGACACTTGTGGTCGGTCGATATGACGACGCGCGCCACCACCGCTCTGGCCGATACCAAGGTTCCGGCACTGGAGAAGGTCAAAAACCTTGCGCTCGACACCTCGACCGGCGCCATCGCGTCGACGACCAACGGGGGCAAGGTGACCGTAGTTGCTGCGTACCCGCTGCCCGCGACCGTCGAATTGCCTGCCGCTCAGGTAGGTAAGGCGTATTCGCAGAAGCTCACTGCCGCCGATGCGCGCGCAACCTTTGCACTCACCAACGGCACTCTGCCCGGTGGACTGTCCCTCGCACCGGACGGCACCATCTCGGGAACCCCCACGGCTGTCGGCAGCGTCACCGTCGAGATCACTGCGAAGAGCGTGCTTTCGCGTGCTTCGAGCGTGACCGTCGTTGTCTCCGAGGGCCCGGTCGGCCCCGTTGATCCGGGCACGGGCACGGGTACCGGTTCGCTCGGTAACCTCCCCGGACTCGGTAGCCTCGGCCGCTGATCCGACCTGATAGAAGAACCCGACCACAGCACCTGCCGTGGTCGGGTTCTTCGGTTTGAGAGGCCGATTACGAGCAATTGACGCGATCGACGGCTATGCGTAATTGACGCGGTCCACGTCGACGATCTCCTTGCCCAGTGGCATCAGCGAGATCGGAATCATCTTCAAGTTCGCGACGGCGAGTGGAATTCCGATGATCGTGATTGCCATCGCGACGGCGGTGACGATGTGTCCGATCGCCAACCAGATGCCGGCGATGATCACCCAGATGACGTTGCCGATCATCGAACCGACACCGGCGGTCGGCTTGTCGACGACGGTCTTACCGAACGGCCACAGCGCGTAGATGCCGATGCGGAACGCTGCGATTCCGAAGGGAATCGTGATGATGAGGATGCAGCAGATGATGCCTGCGGCGAAGTAACCCAATGCCAGCCAGAAGCCGCCGAACACCAGCCAGATCACGTTCAGGAGGATTCTCATGGTCAGTGACCTTTCGGTTGGAGGCGGGAGAGATCAGCGCACGCGTCGACCGGATCTCAGCGTGTAGACGATGGCGAGAAGGAAGCCGATCGGGCACGCGAGTGCGACGAGATACAAGGCCAGGCCGGGCGGAGTGTCGCTGAAGATGTGGACCGCGAAGATGGCCACGATCGCCAGGAATCCGACGATGAACAGTGCCATCGCCGTACGGAACAGACCGTTTCCGGTGCCGGAAGTGCGCGGGTTCGGTTGAGGGTCCACACCTATGAGGATAGTGCCTGTAAACCTGGGTGCCGAGCCGGGTTCGTCACAGGTAGACTGTTAACAGACTGCGCGCCCCGCTGAAGCAAGTGTGGGGCGCGTTCTTTTGCATTCTTCCACCGGAAGCGATGCGAGCAAGGCCATGAGGCTCTTCCGAGAGCCTCCCGAGCACATTGGGGCAGATGCCCCAGTCGAGTGATGAGCAGGTGAACGCGGTGCCGACCGGCAAGGTGAAGTGGTACGACGTCGAAAAGGGTTTCGGCTTTCTGTCGCAGGAAGAGGGCGAGGACGTCTACGTCCGAGCTTCCGCTCTCCCCGAGGGCGTCGAGGGCTTGAAGGCCGGCCAGCGCGTCGAGTTCGGCATGGCCGCAGGTCGACGCGGTCCGCAGGCGCTGAGCCTGAAGGTGCTCGAGCCGGCACCGTCGTTGCGCGGCGCTACGGCGACGCGTCGTGAGCCCGTCGAGCGTAAGCACACCCCTGACCAGCTGCACGGCATGGTCGAGGACATGATCACGTTGCTCGAGGCGAAGGTCCAGCCGGATCTGCGCAACGGCAAGTACCCGGACCGCAAGACCGCTCAGCGGATCTCCGAGGTCGTCCGGGCCGTCGCTCGCGAGCTCGACACCTGATCGCTTCGATACGAGCTGCCATATACAGCTGCTGACAAAATGCCCTGCACACCAATCGGTGTGCAGGGCATTTTCATGGTCCGGGGATCAGGCGGTCTTGATCGACCAGATCAGCAGTCCCTGTTCGCTTCCCTCACCGACGGCGAGGTGGATTTCGACGCCGACCAGTTGCTTGACGGGATCGCTCGAAGATTCGACCGTCACGGCCAATGCCTCACCAGGCTCGAAGACTCGGGGCTCGCCGGTCTGGTTGCCGTCGGCATCCTCGTAGACGGCCAGCAGTGCCCACTGCGCATCCGAGACGTCAGTCGACAACGACAGCTGCAGCGGATAGCCCGCGGGAACGTCGAGGGCGTAGATGTCGCCCACCTGGGCGCACTGGGACAGATCGATGGTGCAGAACCCAGCAGGGTTGGTCTCGATCGTCTTGCCGTGTGCGTATGCAGTGATGACCGGCAGCTTCTCGGGGTCGTCGTTGATGTTCTTGATGATCACGAAAAGAACGGAGACGTAAGCAACCAGTGCCACCACCATCAGGACACTGATCGCTGCCACGATCTTCTTTGTTCTCGAGCGCATCATCACTGCGGAGTACTTCCTTGTCCTCGGTTGGATTTACCGGTGTAAATCACTTCGGTCACTTCTTGTTCGGCCAGATCGGGTCGCTTCCCACCGAGGCCGGGCAGGAGGCTGCTTCCTCGGTAGCTCAGGAAGGTCTGTAGGAGACCGATCGTCAGGAACACCGATACAACAGTGAACCCGATCCAGTATTCGGTCGGAAGCAGAACCCCCAATGCGCCGCCGAGTACCCAGCTCAACTGCAGAACCGTCTCCGATCTGCCGAATCCGGACGCGATCGATTCCTCGGGCAGGTCGTGCTGGAGTGACGCGTCGAGCGAGACCTTGGCGAGTGCGCTGGCGGCCGAGGCGATGAGCGTTGCCAGGGCGGCGGTCATCAGGTTGTCCGTCAGAGCGGCGATCACGGCGATGATCCATACCGAGGCCGTGCACCGAAGCACGATCAACGCGGGCCGGCCGAGCTTGAGGCGAGCGCCCGCGGCATTGCCGGCGAAGTTACCCAGACCGGCGGCTGCGCCGACCAAGCCGAGCATCATGGCTTGCTGGAGTGGCTCGTGATCGGTACGCGACTTGGCGACGAACGCGATGTAGAGCGTCAGAAAGCCGGTGAGCACTCGGATGGTTCCGTTGCCCCAGAGTCCGATGATCACGGCCCGTCCGAGAGGCTGACGGACCTTGGCCGGTTTCGCGTTCGGCTGTGGTGGGGCGCTGCCGGCGTGATGTGCCTCGTCCGGGTGGTAAGTGATGGTCGCGGGAACCTCACCTTCGGTGACCTCGACCCACGACGGGATTCGCATGCTCAGATATGCGCCGAAGACGGTGACGGCAACCGCGAACCACAATGCTCCGGTGGAACCGAAAGCGAGCGCGAGCGCACCTGCGACAGCGCCGGCCCCGATCGTTCCACCGATCAACCCGAAGACCGTCAGACGCGAATTGACGCGCACCAGGTCTATTTCCGGTGGTAGCACGCGTGGAGTCACCGCGCTCTTGAGTACCGAGAACGATTTACTGAGCACCATCATGCCGAGCGCGGCCGGATACAGAATCCAGCTGTCGAAGTTGAAGACCAGGATCACCGCGAGGAGCGTCCGGACTCCGAACGACGACGCGAGCGCGATTCGGCGGCCACGCTGCAAGCGGTCGAGCATCGGACCGATGAGGGGCGCGATCACGGCGAACGGCGCGATCGTGATCAGGAGATAGAGCGCGACCTTGGTCTTGTCCTCACCCGTTGCGGCCGAGAAGAACAGCGTGTTCGCGAGGGCGACGGAGATGGCCGCGTCGGTCGCGTTGTTCGTCATCACCGCGTAGGTCAGAGCGGTCAGGCCGGACTTGTCCGCGCCGTCGGCCTTCGCTGCGCGCTGGAAGGTCGCGATGCCCTTGTTCGTCAGTTCACGACTGCGCATCGCTGCGACGCGGGTGACGGTGAGCTTGCGAGGCATCGGGGGAGCCTTGGGAGCGTCCGCACCCGGTGCCTTCGAACCGGACGCGGAATCGGAGTCTCCCCGTGATTCCGGGATCGGATGCAGCGGCGGCAAAGGCGTGCGACGGGCAGCGGGACGGGCCGAAGGCGGGTAGTTGTCCGGGCGGGCCGCGGGTGGGTAATTGTCGTAACCGGGGTGCACCTGTTGCCCCTCCGGCTCGTCGTGGATTCGCCGAGTTTCGGGGTCGTAGGGTTCGCGCGGTCCGGTCACCACTCAATTCTGTCCTAGTGTCGGCGCGGCTACCACGCACACCCCTGCGAGTCCTGTGTCATGTCGGACTCAGTTAACAAAACGGACTTCGAACATCTGCGGCCAATACTTGCCGGTGAGCAGGAATCGATCGGTACCGGGAATCTGCGCGATGCCGTTGAGAACGTCGACGGTGCTGGTCGATCCGTCCGTGACGAGTTCTTCGCGGAGCGGCGACGCGTCGTACACGTTCGTGACACTGCCGCCCGACGGGTCGATTCTGACGACGGTGTCCGTGGTCCAGACATTGGCGTAGACGGAGCCGTCTTCGGCGCATTCCAGTTCGTTCAGTTTGCCCACGGACTCCGAAGACCTGGTGACGTCGATCGTGGAGATCGCCGCGAAGGTTTCGGGATCGCGGAAGGTCAACGTGGCCGAACCGTCGCTCGAGACCAGCCGATCCCCGAGCGAACAGATTCCCCATCCCTCGGTGTCGAGTGGGAACCGCCCTCGTTCGATCAAGGTGTCCTTGTCACGAGCGATGGCAACGCCGTCTTTCCAGGTGAGTTGCCACAGCGTGTCTCCGGCGATCGTGATGCCTTCACCGAACAACGGCGGGTCGAGATCGACACGTGCAACCTCCGGTCCCGAAGCGGGTGCCTGCTCGTCCGAGATCTCACTCGAGCGGACCCAGGACCGGCCGACGCGCCCGGTACTTTCGTAGAGACGATTTCCGTCGATCTCGAGGCCTTGCGTGAACGCGTCGGGGTCGTGCGCGGACACTCGAACGATCTCGACGGAGCCGGTTTCGGTCGTGAGGTTGTCGGGAGGGCTGGGGGAATCGGAGCACCCCGCCAGCGCCGACGCGATCACGGCGACCGCTGCGAAACTGCGCACGGAATTGGCGTGTGACCTACTCATCTGCCCAGCATGGCAGCCCAGTGCGTTGCGGACTTGCGGTGGTGCGGCAAACTGGAGGAGTGAGTGTTGCTACTTCTCCAGAGCGTGCAGTGCCGCGCCCAGTACTGGCCGATGCGGTCGAGCTTGCCCGAACGGCAGTCGTCGACCTGCATGAAGGCGGTGTGGGGGCATACCTCGGCGTGACGTCGGAGGACGAATTTGCCGCCACCCATCGATTTGCAGCAGACATTCCGGGATACCGCGGTTGGCAGTGGGCGGTTGTCGTCGCTGCCGGACCGGAGGACACCCACGCCACGGTCAGTGAGTTGGCGCTGTTGCCAGGTCCCGACGCGTTGGTTGCGCCGGAATGGCTGCCATGGGATCAGCGGATTCGCCCCGGCGATCTCTCCGTCGGTGACCTGTTGGCTCCGCCGGCCGAGGATCCTCGTCTCGTTCCCGGCTACGTCGCCACCGGTGACCCAGAAGTCGACGAGGTAGCTCTCGAAATCGGGCTCGGCCGCAAACAGGTCATGAGCCTCGAGGGCCGACTCGATGCCGCGCAGCGTTGGTTCGACGGTGACTTCGGCCCGGAGTCGGAAATGGCGAAGGCCGCGCCGTCGACGTGTGGGCTGTGTGGGTTCTTCCTGCCGCTCGCCGGTTCGCTGCATGCAGCGTTCGGCGTGTGCGGCAACGAACTCTCCGCAGACGGCCGAGTGGTCAGCGTGTCCTACGGTTGTGGCGCGCACTCGGACACCAGCTTGCCGCTCGGTGCGGGTTCGCCGCAGTTCGACGCATTCGACGACGGGGCAGTCGAGCTGATCGCGGTGCCTGCTCGCCCGTCGAGCGTTGTTGCAGTTGAGGATTCGGTATCCACCGAGTAGAAGATCCGTTCGGCACGGACGCACTCAGGGCGGCGACGCTGCGCGCGTGGTCGGAATCTCCGACGCGATTGCGTGAAGACGCGGCTGCTGAATCCGATCTCGCGAAGGCCGGGTACCGCGACCGTCTGCTCACCGAGTTGGCGCAGAACGCTGCCGATGCGGCTGCACGCGAGGGCATCGCAGGCTCTTTGTGGGTGGACCTGGACGATCAGACGCTGACCGTGGCGAACACGGGCCGTCCGCTGGACGAATCCGGCGTGCACGCGCTCACGGCGCTGCGAGCGTCGAACAAGGTCGACGCCGACGAAGGCGTCACAGGTCGGTTCGGCGTCGGATTCTCGGCAGTTCTCTCGGTCAGTGACGAGGTGGAACTGCGCTCGTCGACGGGATCGGTTCGGTTCTCTGCCTCGCAAACCCTGCGCGAGATCGAGTCTCACGAACTTCCGGTGCCGGAAACCGGAGTTCCCGTACTCCGTTTGGTGTGGCCCGCGGTCGAATTGCCCGGCGTCGGTGCCGATTCGGAAGTGGTGCTGACACTGCGGCCGGATGTCGATGCCGCTGCGTTGCTCGCGCAGATGACGCGCGAGGCCGTCGACTTGCTGCTCGAACTTCCGGCCCTCGGATCTATTCGTCTGGGCGAGAAGACTTTTCAGCGTTCGGAACGAGTGCTGGAATCCGGTCTCGTGGAGATAGCGATCGGAGATCGCACGTGGTGGCAGTACTCGGCGACGAACGCACGATGGTTGGTGCCGGTCCGCGACGGGGTCGTCGAGCCGGTGTCCGACGACGTCCTGCGGGCGCCGACGCGATCCGACGAGGAACTGTCGATCCCCGCGATCATCATTGCCGACATAGCGATGCAGCCCGATCGGCGACGCATCATGCCCGCTGCACCGATCGCTCCGCTCGCCGAGGGATACGCGAAGTTCCTTGCCGCACTGCCGCCCCGGCAGCGCACGGCGCTCGTTCCGATTCCCGCCTTCGCTCGAAGTGAAACGGATTCGCTTCTGCGCGAAGCGCTTCTGAAGGAGTTGCAGGAGAACGAGTGGCTTCCGGTGGTCGGTGAACCCGACCGGGCGCCGCAGCGAGCGTCCGTGGTTCCCGGGCTCACTGACGAACTCGCCGAGTTGCTCACCGACATCATCGGCGGACTGGTTGTCCCCGAACTCTCCGGCCCCAAGAACGAGCGAGCACTTGCGGCGGTGTCGACGCACCGCATCGGACTCGCGCGCATCGCGGAACTGCTCAGCGGCCTCGAACGTGAACCGAGTTGGTGGAATAGGCTCTATTCGGCTCTCGAGCCCTTGGTGATCGACACCCTTGCGGTGGAAGAGCTTGGAACGCTGCCCGTTCCGCTCTCCGACGGACGGATCGTGACCGGTCCGCGGACCGTCGTCGTCGGTGTCGAACTGGGCGAAGACGCACCGTCGGTGCAGTGGACGAGGTTGGTTCATCCCGTTGCGGCTCACCCGTTGCTGTCTCGATTGGGAGCGCAGACCGCGAGTGCCACCGACCTGCTGTCCGACCCGGCGCTACGAGCATTGATCGAAGATGCTGCGGATCAGGATGATTCGGTAGTGACGGACTTGGCGCAGGTGGTGCTCGGCTTGGCTGCCCACGTGGCGCCAGGGGCACTACCGTCGTGGATCGGTGAAGTGCTGCTTCCTGATTCGGAGGGCGAATTGCGTTCCGCCGACCAGCTTCTGCTTCCGGGGGCTCCCCTCGCGGGTGTCCTGGTCGAGGATTCTCCCTTCGGCATCGTCGACGCTGATTTCGTGCAGCAGGTGGGGGAGCAGGCACTTCGGGTAGTCGGTGTCGGGTGGGGCTTCACGGTGGTCCGTGAGGAATTGCCGTCCGGCCCGGACCACGATCTCGACGCCGAAGACGCATGGTGGGACACCCTCGACGAGGATCCCGAATACATCGAAGCCGTGCGCGACCTCGATCTCGTGGACGAAGACCGCTGGGCTCAAGCGTTGTCGTTGCTGGTCGAATCGCCGGCAACGCGGGCGCTGCTCGTCGATCGCCGCGGATACACGGCGTGGTGGTTGCGATCGAATGCCGAACTGGGCGGGGAGGTTCTGGGACTGCTGCGCGCTCCGGGCGATCGCACTTTCGAGGGATTGCTCGATGCTGCCGAACACCCCGACGCCGGATTCTTTTCCGGACTGCTGGCATCGGATACCGTCGACGATCCGGAACTGGCTCAGCTGCTGCTCGATCGGCTTGCCGACCCACTACGGATGCCGGCCTCCGCCGTCGTCGCGCGGGCGCACAGACTACTGGGTGAGGCAGCGCAGCGACGGGTTCTCGACCTCGAGGAACTGCGCCTGCCACCGTTCGTGCGCGGCCTTTCCGGCGATCTGGTCGATCCCGGCGACGCTCTTGTTCTCGACCGGCCGTGGCTCGGAGCAGCACTACCTGCGCAACGAGTGGTGCTCGGCAGCTTCGAGACGGCCGACGCACTGGCGGATCTCCTCGACATCGCGGCGGCTTCTGCATCCGTTCACGGACGAGTGAGCAGCACCGGCTTCGTCACGACTTGGGCGAACGAACCACAGGCAGTTCTCGGCTTCGCAGCCCTCGGCCGTGAGGTTCCCGTCGGCGAGGTAGTGATCCATCACGAACTGTCGGTGGAACTGACAGGAGCAGTGGAGGCGACAGTGACCGTGCCGTGGTGGGTGGACTCGGACGGCGTTCATCACGTGATGCGCACGTGGACTCTGCCGCAAGGAATGTGAGGCCAGATGTCTTTTGATCAGTGGGTGCTCGACAGCGCGGTGAGTCAGCGGACGGCGTGGCTCGTGGACGTGGTCGACGTCATCACCGACAGCGGCGGAACACTCGCGTCGTGGCTGATCGCGACGCTGCTGACGATCGTGCTTCTGGTCCGAGGACTGCGCACCGAAGCTCTGTTGATCGCCGGGTCGATGTTGACCGGCCTGCTCGTGATGAGCGGATTGAAGCGCATCTTCACCCGGACCCGCCCACCCGTTCCGGAGCGTTTGATCGAAATCGACTCGTATTCGTTCCCGTCGGGCCACGCGATGATGAGCGCGATCCTCGCGACTTCGGTTGCCGCCGTGATTCTTCGGCTTGCCTTGCCGAGGCTCGCGAAGTTGGCAATGCTCGCGAGCCTCGGCCTGTACACGATCGCCGTCGGATTCTCCCGCGTCTACCTGGCTGCCCACTGGATGACCGACGTTCTGGCAGGTTGGGCGTTCGGGATGATGTGGGCCGGAGTGTGGATCTGGGGAACTGCGCAGATCAAGGCGCGCCGGACGCCGGTTACTTCGTAAGCTCGGCGAGTAGTTCGCTTGTAGCCCAAGGCAAGCTCAGCGCTGAGCTTGCGGTCAGGGCAGCGCCGACCTGCGGGGCCTGATCGTCGTTGACGTAGACGACGCGGTTGTTCTTGACCACGTCGAGTTGTTGGAAGCCGAGATTGCTCCGGACCGCCTGGGCGGCATCGGGATTGCCGATGACCACGAGACGGTCCACATCGAGGAGATCGAGTCGTTCGGTGGAGATCGGAGCGTAGAACTCGCCGTTCATCAACGCCTCGACCGCGGGAGCAGGTTTGAATCCGAGGCTGCCGAGAACTCGTCCGCGGGCATCCTCGGAGGAGAAGGCGTAGAACTCCGGAGTCGTGTCGACGCTGATGATCACCGCGGTCTGATCCGCGAATTCGGGGTGAGCGCTTCTCGCGTCGGCGAACTGCTTGTCGATGTCGGCGACCAACTTCTCGCCGTCGGCTTCGCGGCCCACTGCCTTTGCCGCGGTCTTCGTCGTGATCTGCCACGGGGTTGCGTAGTCGCCGTAGGCCGGATCCTTCGCGACGGTGGGGGCGATCGCGGAAAGTGTGCTGTACAGGTCTTTGTCGATGCTCGAGTAGAGCCCGAGGATCAGGTCCGGCTCGAGCGCGGCGATCTTTTCGACGCTGATCGTGGTCTCGGGATTGCTGCCGACGACGGTCGGTTCGGTTCCGCCCCAAGGTCCGGTCACCCACGGCCACGTGCGGTTGACGTCCGGCTCACCCGGGTACTGATTGACCATGCCGACGGGCTTGATGCCCAAGGCCAACAGGGCTTGCTCGTCGTTGTAGCCGACGGTGACGATCCGCTGTGGTTCGGAATCGATCGTGGTGCTGCCGAAGGCGTGATCGATCGTGACGGGGAAGGCGCCGCCTCCGGAAGTCGACGAACTATTTGTCGTGTCGTCGTCGCCCGATCCGCAGGAGACGAGTGCTGTGCCGACCAGTGCGACCAGGGCAACGGACGTCAGTCTCGTCCGATGTCCTCGACTTTTCCTGAGGTCGCGGCTTTTCCAACGATTTCGGATGGAGATCTTCACGGTGACGTGTTTCCTTTCAGCGGCGGCAAGCCGGGATCCGCACTACAGTGCAGGGTAGGCTTACCATACTGAATGGTTAATTCGACCCGCTCAGTCGACCAGACCGGCGCCCTGTTGCGCGCCCTTGTCGCCGCGCACAGCTGCGCGCCGTTGAATCGAGAACAGAGCGAAGCCGAGGAAGCCGACTCCGATACCCGCGTAACAAATCGGGAGTGCATCCGACCAACGGTCGCCGCTCACCGCGACCACGATCGTGGCGATCACCCACAACGCGGTGCCGATGATCAGTGCCGGCGCGGGTGCGGACAATTTGCCGATCAGGCCAGTTGTGTTGCGAGTCTCCGTCACAAAATTAACGCTACCCGTACCCCGGTGGCCTACTCTCCCTAGTGCGACCGGCTTCATGTGCGCCGGCACACGGCGACCTACAGCGATGGGGAAAGAACAAACATGGCGGCACCCGGCAAGATCCTCGACACCTATTTCAAGATCAGCGAACGAGGGTCGACGATCTCGACCGAGATTCGCGGCGGTGTCGTCACCTTCGTGGCGATGGCCTACATCGTGGTCCTCAACCCCCTCATCCTCGGCAGTTTCTCGGCCGAAGACGCTGCGGCGAAGACCGACGTTCTCGGCAATATCCTTCCGGTCAACCAGGTGGCTGCAGTCACCGCTCTGGTGGCCGGCCTGATGAGCATCGTCTTCGGTGTCGTCGCCAACTATCCGTTTGCCATCGCCGCGGGTCTCGGCATCAACAGCCTCCTCGCAGTCACCATCGCACCTCAGGTCACCTGGCCCGAGGCGATGGGTCTGGTGGTCATCGACGGTGTGATCATCGTTCTGTTGGCGCTCACCGGCTTCCGAACGGCGGTGTTCAACGCGATCCCCGCAGCGCTGAAGTCCGCGATCGCAGCCGGTATCGGCATGTTCATCGCCTTCATCGGACTCGTCGACGCCGGATTCGTCCGCCGCATCCCCGACGCCGCCGGTACGACGGTCCCCGTCGGACTCGGAATCAACGGCTCCATCGCTTCGTGGCCGACCGTGGTGTTCATCTTCGGTGTGCTGCTCATGGGTGTTCTGGTCGTGCGCAAGGTTCGTGGTGGACTGCTGATCGGCATCGTCGTCACGACGATCCTCGCCGCCGTCATCGAAGCCGTTGCCGACGTCGGACCCTCACTCGGCACCAACCCCAAGGGCTGGAACCTCAGCATCCCCGCCATCCCGGACATGCTCGGCGGTATGCCCGACCTGAGCTTGGTCGGCGACGTCAGCATCTTCGGAGCGTTCACCCGTATCGGTGTTCTGGCCGCCAGCCTGCTGGTCTTCACCCTCGTGCTCGCGAATTTCTTCGACGCCATGGGCACGATGACAGGTCTCGGTAAGGAAGCCGGCCTGACCGACAAGGACGGAAACCTCCCCAACGTCGGTCGCGCGTTGGTCGTCGAAGGTGCGGGTGCGATCGTCGGCGGTGGCGCTTCGGCGTCGTCGAACACCGTGTTCGTGGAATCCGCGTCGGGTATCGCCGAAGGCGCCCGCACGGGCCTGGCAAACGTGGTCACTGGTCTGCTCTTCCTGGTCGCGATGTTCCTGACGCCGCTGTACTCCGTCGTGCCGATCGAGGCAGCTGCGCCTGCCCTCGTCGTCGTCGGTGCATTGATGATCGGACAGGTCCGAGACATCGATTTCACGAAGTTCTCGGTGGCACTCCCGGCGTTCCTGACCATGATCGTCATGCCGTTCACCTACTCGATCGCCAATGGCATCGGCGTCGGCTTCATTTCGTGGGTGGTCCTGCACGCTGCCAGCGGTGGTATCAAGAAAATCCACCCGTTGCTGTGGATCGTGGCGGCACTTTTTGTGGCCTACTTCACTGTCGGACCCATTACCGACGCCCTTACGTGAAATCGGGGTTGACCGGTATTCGATTACGTGAGCTACCGGCCAGCTCTTGACGTATTGTCTGACGCGTGACCACCGAAACTCGTGCGCTGGCCAGCGATCTTTCCCTGGCTGTAGTGCGTCTCACCAGGCATCTGCGCGGCCGCAGAGTCGACGCTCAGGTATCGCTGACGCAACTGTCCGCTTTGGCGAGCCTGGATCAGTACGGCCCGATGACTCCTGGCGTACTCGCAGCACGTGAGAAAGTGCAGCCGCCGTCGATGACGCGGGTTGTTGCTTCTCTCGCCGAGCTCGGTTTGGTCGAGCGTTCGCCGCATCCCACGGACGGTCGTCAGATCATCGTCAACCTCTCCGACGCCGGGCAGGCGTTGCTCGCGGACGAGACCCACGCGCGTGAAGCGTGGATGAACGAGCAGTTGGCGGGGTTGGGTGGCGAAGAACTCGCGACGCTGCGCGGGGCTGTCGAGATCATCACGGAGATGGTCAACAAGACGGAGTAGCTCCGCCATGCCATAGGTCGTTGCCCAAACGAATTACTCGAGGGGCAAGATGGTGTGGTGCCCCGAGACCCCGATTCCGGCATGTTTGCCGCGCTCCACAACCGTAACTACCGCCTTTGGGCTTCCGGACAGATCGTTTCTCTGGTCGGCACGTGGATGCAACGTATCGCCCAGGACTGGCTGGTACTGACGCTCTCGGACGGCAACGCGTTGGCGGTGGGCATCGTCATGGCCTTGCAGTTCGGCCCGACGCTGTTCCTCTCGGTATGGGGCGGTGTGCTGGCCGATCGGTACGACAAGCGTCGGATCCTGATCTTCACGCAGTGGGCGAGTGCGGCCTGTGCGCTGGTACTGGGTGTGTTGGACGTCGGCGGACTGGTCGCGTTATGGCACGTCTTCCTGATTGCCTTTGCGCTCGGTTGTGTCTCGGCGCTCGACGCACCGGTGCGTCAGTCGTTCACTATCGAAATGGTGGGCAAGGAGCACCTGTCCAACGCCATCGCGCTCAACTCCATGACGTTCAACACGGCCCGCATCGTCGGCCCGGCCATCTCGGGTGTTCTGATCAACCTGATCGGTACCGGGTGGGTGTTCCTGCTCAACGTCGCGACGTTCGGAGGGGTGCTCATCGCGCTCTACCTCATGAACAAGAAGGAGTTGATCCCGTCCGAACCCGCTCCGCGTACCAAGGGCCAGGTGCGCGACGGGTTCCGATATGTGTGGGGCCGCAAGGACCTTCGGGTGATCATGGTGTCCGTCTTCATGGTCTCGACGTTCGGTCTGAACTTCGCGATCAGCCTTGCGGTGATGGCGCGTAACACGTTCGGTCTCGAGGCCGACGGCTACGGACTCCTGTCCACGACGCTCGCCGTGGGAACCCTTGCGGGCGCTGCGTATGCCGCGAGACGGAAGGAAGCACCGCGACTGCGTACGTTCCTCGGTGCCGCCGTGGCTTTCGGTGTGTTCGAGGTCGCGGTCGGGTTGATGCCCACCTACGCGTTGGTGGCACTGATGCTGATTCCCACGGGCGCACTGACATTGACGTTCACGACGTCTGCAATGAACATCCTGCAGATGTCGGTACCCTCCGAGATGCGCGGGCGGGTAATGGGCATCTACATGCTCAGTTTCCTCGGTGGCACACCGCTGGGAAGCCCGTTGCTGGGCTGGCTCGCCGACTCCGTGGATCCTCGCGCGCCCCTGATCGTGGGCGGAGTGATCTCGCTGGTCTCGGGCACTGTGGCCGGGGTGTACCTGCTGCGTAGCGAAGGGCTGAAGCTTCGGCTCGCGAGGCCGGAAGACGGTGGCAGGCTGCCGGTTTTCGTCCTGCGTCCGGTGATCGTGTGCGATGCGACCGAACAGGCAGTCGAGGCTAGCCGCGCGCCATGACCTTCTCTCGCTTGGGAAATACCGTGTAGCTCAACGCGATTGCTCCCCAGATTCCCAGCACCACAGTGAGCTTGCTGATCCATCCGTCGAGGGCTCCCGTACGGGCGGGGTCGTCGACGAGGTAGATGGCGGCGGCGAGAAGCCCGCACGCGATGGCCCAGGCGATCGCGGCTTTGCCGAACTCGCGCCATTCGCGCAGGGCCCGCGCGCTCCCGTACTTGGGCGGTGCCACGGGCGCTGGGCCGCCGGCGAATCGGTAGGCGAACCTGGTGTCGGCCCAGGAGATGAGGCTGTGTCCGAACGCGACGGAAAAGCCGATGTAGGCCGCGGCAAGGCCGTGGGTGAAGTTCGCCTCGCCACCGCCGCGAAGATCGAGGGCCGTGGCGACGAGCAGGACCACGTCGACCAGGGGAGCGCAGATGAGCAGCGCGGCGCCCAGCGTCTCGCGGCGCAGGAGATAGCGGGCGGCGAGACCGGCGGCGATGAACACCCAGAACATGATTTCGCACGCGATGATCAGGTGGACGATCATGACATCAGCTCATTTCTAGTACGACTGTATTAGTGGAGGAAAACTAGCACAGTTGTGTTAGTTTTGTGAAGTGGTGAAACGAATCAGTCCCGACGAGCGACGAGAAGAGATCGCCGAGGCTGTCTGGCGTGTGATTCGACGCGACGGTGTCGCGAGCGCCAGCGTCCGAGCCGTCGCGGACGAGGCGAAGATGTCGACGGGCTCGCTGCGTCACTTCTTCACCACGCAGTCCGAACTCTTGCTGTTCGCGATGACGCTCGTGACCGTTCGGGTGGAGAAGAGGATTGCCGGCATCGACTTCGATCCCGACATCCGCCGCGCGATCCGCCAGTTCACCGATCAGTTCGTGCCCCTCGACGAAGATCGGCGTGAAGAAATGCAGGTTTGGGAGGCCTTTGCTGCTGCCGCCCAGACCGATCCGGCGTTGACGGCGGTGCGTGACGAGACAGACCGGACCTTGTTCGAGCACTTTCGTTCGTTCGTGGAAGCGGCGCATCGAGCGGGTTTTCTACGGCCGGGTGCCTCGGTCGACATCGAGGCGATGAGATTGCATGCGCTCGCCGACGGGCTCGCGTCGCACGGCGTCGACAATCCCGAGCGAACCAATCCGGAGGTGATCAGCCAGGTGCTCGACGCGCATTTTGTCACGCTGTTGCGCTAGGTCGGGAGTAGTGGTGGGGGCTCGCGGTGCGTACGGCACGATAGACCCGTGGTTCACGTCATCGACATCTCAGATCCCGCCGACTCTCGGCTGGATGACTTTCGCGATCTCAACTCCTCGGATCGACGCCCCGACCTGCCGGAGGGCAAGGGGTTGGTTATCGCCGAGGGAGTGTTCGTCACTCAGCGGCTGCTGACCTCGCGGTTCGAGCCGATCAGTCTCCTCGGCGTCGAACGACGGCTCGTGGAGTTGGCTGACGATCTCGACGGTGTGGACGTGCCGTTCTACCGTACGAGCGCCGAAGTGATGGCCGAGGTCGTCGGATTCCACCTGAACCGTGGCGTCCTCGCTGCAGCATCACGTCCGGCACCGCTCGCGGTCTCGGACGTGTTGAGGGATGCGAAGACGGTAGCGATCCTCGAAGGCGTCAACGATCACGAGAACCTCGGCTCGATGTTCCGTAACGCTGCGGGGCTCGGCGTCGACGCCGTTCTGTTCGGGAAGGGTTGTGCCGACCCGTTGTACCGGCGCTCGGTCCGCGTGTCGATGGGACACGTGCTGCGAGTGCCCTTCGCGCACGTGGCGAAATGGCCGTACGACCTCGAGGAGCTGCGTGGCAACGGTTTTCAGCTCATTTCCTTGACTCCGAATCCGGAAGCGGTCACTTTGGCCGAAGCGATGACCGGGGAGAAGGTGGCGCTACTGCTGGGCGCCGAGGGGCCAGGACTGACCGAACATGCGATGCGCGCCACCGACATTCGCGCCAAGATACCGATGGCACCAGGCACCGATTCGCTCAACGTCGCGACCGCAGCGGCGATGGCCTTCTACGAACGTGTCAGGACCGGCCGGTGACTCAGGACCGCACACCCTGGTTCACCGGAATCGCGGTGTCGGTATTCGCCGCGATGCTCTCGACCAGTGCCGTCGCGGCGTTCTGCGTCGCACTGGGCAACGTGAACGTGCTCCTGGCGATTGTCGTCAATCTCATTGCGGTAGGCGGACTTGCGCCGACCGTGTGGCGCTGGCGAGCGATTCCTGTCTGGCGATGGGTGGTCTTCGGCGCAGTTGTCGGCGTTCCGCTCGGGTGGATCGCAGCGATAGCCGCATGAACCTGTGAAGGCGTACCGCGCTACTTGAATCCGAAGTACCGGGCGAGGCGGCTGCGCGGCTTGGCTGCCGGCGCTTCGCGGATCGGCGGCATGTTCTCGTGCACGGGCACCTCGGTTGGCGCCGGCTCGTGTACCGGCACGGGAGCTGGTGGCGCAGGTTTAGGCGCCTCGCCGGGACGGTGAATCTTGAAGCCCCACAGGAGAATCTGCGTCGTATCGAGTTCGTGTTCTCGCGGAGCGCCGGTGTATCGGAATCCCAGCCACTCGAGATTGGCGGACTCCGCGAACTGTTGCGGGTGGAACGGCAATGACTGCGGATCGGGCAGGATCCCGGGCGGATAGCGCAGAGGATGATCGCCGGCCCAGAATTCCCGTTCCCAGGTCTGCGGGATCCCCACATTTTCGACGATGTCTATCGGGATGGCACTGAACGAGCGTCGTAGCTCGCCGTCCTCCCACAGTGCAAACGAGCCCTGCGCGGTTTCGGGGACGGAGCTGATCAGCAGCGTCGACCCACCCTCGGCCGAAAGGTGCCAGGACTCAGGCAGTTTCGAGGGGACGAAGGTGCTGAGTTCGGCGCTGCATACGACGCTCACCCGGTTGTACGCGCCGATGAAGACGTAGCCGGGGCTCACCGTCGCGGCCATCGACAGCGGCTGGGGCCCGAGGGATTCGAACTCCTTGTCCGGATACAACGACATGGCGATTTTCAGCGCCTCTGTCTGATCCGGCTGCGGGTACTTGCTCAATTCGGTGCGAGCGTCTGCGCCGCCCAGAAACCAGATTGTCGATACCCGTGCAGCCACCGGCAGCCCTCTCTCCTCAGCCTCGCTCGAAAGAAGAATACTTTCCTTCGGGTCAGCGACCGCTGCTGCGGACCCCGAGAAGAACGTCATCCCACGAGGGCAGAGCAGGCCTTCCGCGCTTGTCCTTTGTCTGCGTCTGTTGCGGCGCGGTTTTCGGCGTCACATCCGGCGCAGGTTCGGGAACCTCTTCGGCGACGACGGTTTCCGGTTCGGCAATCGGCTCGGGCGCCACGATCCGTTCGGGAACCACAGTCCGTTCGGCAACCACAGTCCGTTCGGGAACCACCGTCGGCTCGATTTCCGCCACCGGTTCGACGTCGAATCGGGACAGTTCGAGCTGTTCCGGCTCGTTCGAGGCCACCGGTACCAGCCCGCGGAGAGGGCGACCGAAGTCAGGATCGATCAAGTCGAATGCTGCGTCGTCGAGCGCAACGATCGTTCCGCCGTGTGCATCGGGCTGGTAACGCCAGTGCGCGGCGTTGGTGGTGCGGCCGGCCTGCCACTGCAACTGCGCAACCCACTGATTGTCCTCGTCGCGCCAGGCATCCCAGGTGGCCTCGTCGATGCTGTGGCCACGAGCACGGAATGCGTGAGTCACGATTTCGGAGAGTGTGGGAACCGTCGGACCGTTGTCGCGAACCGGGTGACCGCCCTGCGCCATTTCTGCGGCGCGAGAGCGCTCGAGCAGAACGGGATACGCAAAGCGCTCGACCTTGCTGATGGGAATCTTCGCTTCTTCGGCGACCTGTTCTACGGAAGCACCGGAACGGATGCGGGCCTGGATTTCGCGGGGACGGAGTTGGCTTTCCATTTCGATCTCAATCTGGCCGAGTCGAGCCACGTCTCCGCGGGAAGCTGCACGAAGTTTGTCATCGGCGGGAAGCCGGAATTTCTGGCCGGTTTCAGCATCTGCGCACACCACATGCGATCCATCGGGTTCAAGTCCGATCACTCGAAGCTCTCGCACATTGACCTCCTTATCGCGCCGGCTCGCGACTTTGCGCCGCGCTCAACTGTAATTCATTCGTGACCATGGGCTCGGCAGGACACGCAGGGCGAGATGGCCTCTGATTCACCTACCGGTGTGGTAGCTCACAGGGTCTTGCGCAAACGACGCTCGGCCCCCGACACGATGTCAAGGGCCGAGCGGTGAAGCAGTGTGAAAATCAGCCGAGCTGAGAAACGACCCAGTCGATGCTCTTGGTGAGAGCGGTGACGTCATCGGGGTCGATGGCCGGGAACATGCCGACACGCAACTGGTTGCGTCCGAGCTTGCGGTACGGCTCGGTGTCGACAATTCCGTTGGCGCGCAGGATCTTTGCAACTTCTGCTGCGTCGACGTCGTCGTTGAAGTCGATGGTGCCGACAACCTGCGAGCGGTGTGCCGGATCAGCGACGAACGGCGTTGCGAACTCGCTGGCCTCGGCCCAGTTGTACAGGCGCGAGGACGAATCCGCGGTGCGAGCGGTGGTCCAGTCGAGGCCGCCGTTGCTGTTCATCCACTCGATCTGGTTGGCGAAGAGCAACAGGGTGGCCAGGGCCGGGGTGTTGTACGTCTGATCCTTGGAGCTGTTGTCCACGGCGATGGGCAGCGAGAGGAAGTCGGGCGTCCAGCGTCCCGAATCCTTGATCTCCGCGACGCGCTCGAGGGCGGCCGGGCTCATCAGCGCGATCCACAGTCCGCCGTCTGCAGCGAAGCACTTCTGCGGAGCGAAGTAGTAGACGTCGGAATCGGCGACGTTGACCGGGAGTCCACCGGCGCCCGAGGTGGCGTCGATGGCGATCAGGGCGTTCTCCGAACCCGCGGGACGCGAGACGGGGATCGACACGCCGGTGGAGGTCTCGTTGTGCGCCCAGCCGATGAGATCGACGGACGGGTCCGAGACCGGCACCGGTGCGCTGCCCGGATCGGCGGAGACGACGATCGGGTCACCGATGAACGGGTTGGCCTTGGCGACCGAAGCGAACTTGGAGCTGAATTCGCCGTTGGTCAGGTGCAGCGACTTCTCGCGGATGAGGCCGAATGCAGCCGCATCCCAGAACGCAGTGGTTCCGCCGTTACCGAGGACGACCTCGTAGCCCTCGGGCAGTGAGAACAGATCGGCGAGGCCGGAACGAATGCTGGCGACAACGTTCTTGACCGGCTTCTGGCGATGGCTGGTGCCGAACACCGAAGCGCCCACCTCGACCAGGGACTGCAGCTGCTCGGGGCGAACCTTGGAAGGACCGCAGCCGAAGCGTCCGTCGGCGGGCTTGAGGTCGGCGGGGATGATCGGTGTGGAGGTCATCGCTTCTTTCTGTTCCTTCACTTGTGTTCTGTACTACCATGATTGGCGAATTCGAGCGGGTGTCACGCGTGGCTGATCTGGTCCCAGCCCTCGACGGACTCAGGCGTGCGGGGCTCCGGGCCGGTGTAGATGGCGGCCGGGCGTACCAGTTTACCGAGACGCTTCTGCTCGAGGATGTGTGCACACCAGCCGGCGGTGCGACCACAGGTGAACATGGCGGGCATCATGTGCGCGGGAACCTCGGCGAAGTCGAGGATGACTGCAGCCCAGAACTCGACGTTGGTCTCGATCGCGCGATCGGGACGACGCTCACGCAGTTCCGTCAGTGCTGCCTGCTCGAGAGCTGCGGCAGCCTCGTAGCGGGGAGCGTTGAGACGCTTCGCCGTAGCGCGGAGCACGCGTGCACGGGGATCTTCGGCGCGGTAGACGCGGTGTCCGAAGCCCATGAGCTTTTCCTTGCGGTCGAGGATTCCCTTGACCAGTGCGCGGGCGTCGCCGGTCTTCTCGGTCTCTTCGATCATCGGAAGAACGCGGGCCGGAGCGCCGCCGTGCAGCGGGCCGGACATCGCGCCGATGGCGCCGGAGAGCGAGGCCGCGACGTCGGCGCCGGTGGAGGCGATGACGCGGGCCGTGAAGGTGGAGGCGTTCATGCCGTGCTCGGCTGCCGAGACCCAGTACGCGTCGATTGCCTCGACGTGTGCCGGATCGGGCTCGCCCTTCCAGCGCACCATGAAGCGCTCGGTGACCGTCTTGGCCTCGTCGATGCGGCTCTGCGGGACTGCGGGCTGGTAGATGCCGCGAGCGGACTGCGCGACGTAGGACAGTGCCATGACGGACGCGCGGGCGAGCTGGTCGCGGGCGGTCTCGTCATCGATGTCGAGGAGCGGCTGGTAGCCCCAGATGGGAGCCAGCATCGCCAGTCCGGCCTGGACGTCGACACGGACGTCGCCGGTGTGAATGGGGAGGGGGAACGGCTCGGCCGGCGGGAGGCCGGGGCCGAAGCGGCCGTCGACGAGAAGGGCCCATACGTTGCCGAAGGTGACCCTCTGGCCGACCAGGTCTTCGATGTCGACTCCGCGGTAGCGCAGTGCGCCGCCGTCTTTGTCGGGTTCTGCGATATCGCTGGTGAAGGCGACGACGCCTTCGAGTCCGCTCACAAAATCGTCCGGTATTGCTGCGCTCGCTGCCATTCTCGTGGACTCTCCTCGTTCGAGTGCGCCAGGTCTACAGTCGCACTGCCTCAGCTTCAGTGACTGCGCCTCGGTGCTCGCAGGGATGAGCACGCACCGTGTTTAGTACTGCGCAATCTTCTCGTCCCGATTCGGTTGCTGTCGCTGGTGCGGCTCGCGGTCCGGGTCGGGTCTAGCCACGGCAAACTTTAGCGCGTGCCGCGTAGCCGTTGGCCAGTGAGTACCCGGGAGTAGCGTTCTCGGCTGTGTCGAATGAACGTCAGGACCCGCAGGCGGTGGACAACGAACTCGCGGCCATGCGCGTGGGCTATCCGCAAGCAGGCAGCGAATCGGAGTCCGTCGAGGACCGCATGAGTGCGGAATTGGATACCTCGGTCGTCGAGACCGGTTGGCTGCCCCTCATGCGTCAATGGCTCGTGGACGCCGTCGAAGCGGACGCGCCGGAACCGAATGCCATGACTCTGTCGACGGTCGACGACCGTGGACACCCGGCCTCGCGCACCGTGCTCTGCAAGGGCCTCAGTGAAGACGGCGTGCTCTTCTTCACCAACTACGGATCCGACAAGGCTCGTCAACTCGACGCCCATCCGTACGCGTCGGCCAACTTCACGTGGCTGACTCTTGCCCGGCAGGTGATCGTTCGCGGCGCCACCGAGCGGGTGAGTGATGAACTGACGCAGGAGTATTGGCGAACCAGGCCTCGTGGATCGCAGCTCGGTGCGTGGGCGTCGTCGCAGTCTCGTGCGATCGGCTCGCGTGCCGATCTCGACGAGCAACTGCGTGAGGTCGCGGCCCGATTCGGCGTGGACGGAGAGATTCCGGTGCCACCGAACTGGGGCGGGATTCTGATTCGGCCGGAGTCTGTCGAGTTCTGGCAAGGGCGCGCGAACCGCATGCACAATCGAGTTCGCACGAGCCTGGTCGACGGTCAGTGGTCCGCCGTCCGACTCCAGCCGTGAGCCGGTTACTTGCGGATACGACTCCGCTCGAGAATCGCGACTACCGACGACTGTGGACGGCCGGCATCGTCACCGTTATCGGCGCTCAGCTCAGTGTGGTCGCCGTACCGCAGCAGGTGTATCAGATCACCTTGAGCTCGGCCTATGTCGGTCTGACGGGAATCTTCGGCCTGGTACCGCTGATCGTTTTCGGTCTGTGGGGCGGCGCCCTCGCCGATGTCATGGATCGACGACGACTGTTGATGATCACCTCGATCGGACTCGGCGTCACGTCGGTTCTGTTCTGGATCCAAGCCGCGCTGAACGTGAACAACGTGTGGTTGGTGCTCGGCTTGTTCTCGGTTCAACAGGCGTTCTTTGCCGTCAACCAGCCGACTCGAGCGGCGATCATCCCTCGGCTGATTCCGGGCCGACAGTTGCCTGCCGCGAACTCGCTGAACATGACCGTCGTGCAGTTCGGTGCAATAGCCGGCCCGCTGCTGGCCGGCGTTCTCATTCCGAAGGCAGGTCTGCAGCTGCTCTACCTGGTCGACTCGATCTTTCTGCTCGCCACGTTGTGGGCAGTGTGGAAGCTCTCCCGGCGATTCCGCCGACCGGGACCTCTCGGCGGGCCGGATTGAGCGAGGTGCTTGGCGGCTTCACGTATCTGGCGACGCAGAAGGTTCTGCTCGCGTCGTTCGTGGTGGACATCATCGCGATGGTGTTCGGGATGTCGCGTGCACTGTTCCCGGAGATCGCACACGAATCCTTCGGTGACCCTGCCAGCGGTGGTTCTGCGCTCGGACTGCTGTTCGCGGCGATGTCGGTGGGAGCCGTTCTGGGCGGAGTCTTCTCGGGTTGGTTGCCGCGGGTGCAGTACCAGGGGCGCGCCGTGATGGTCTGCATCGTGCTGTGGGGGTTGTCCATGGTCGGCTTCGGCGTTGCCGTGTACTTCGCGAGTCCCGGTTCCAGCGTGATTCTGCTCTGGGTCGCGGTGGCGTTCCTGGCGTTCGGCGGCGCCGTCGACATGGTCTCGGCCGCATTCCGCAGCACGATGCTCCAGCAAGTGGCAACCGACGACATGCGCGGAAGATTGCAGGGCGTTTTCATCGTGGTCGTGGCAGGTGGTCCGCGTATCGGTGACGTACTGCACGGCGGCGCGGCCTTCCTGTTCGGAACCGGTGTTGCGGCAGCGGGAGGCGGCTTCCTGGTGATTGTCGGTGTTGTCCTTTCTGCCCTCGCATTCCCGGCGTTCGTTCGCTACAAGGTGGGACGCGCCGTCTGACGTCCTGGTTAACCGGTCGCTCGTGGTGGAAACTGGTACGTATGACTGCGCCGCACAGCACGGGTAGGGGAGGGTTCGAGATCCGTGGTGGCGGCTATCGGGCCGAGATCGCGGCGGCCGGTGCCGGACTGCGGCTTCTCGATCACGAGGGGCCCAACGGTCAGCGCGCGCTGACCGAAACCTGGGCCCTCGGATCGAAGCCGCCGCTCTCTGCCGGATTGGTTCTCGCGCCGTGGCCCAACCGGATTCGGGACGGGCACTTCATGTTCGACGGAATCGAGCATCAACTCGAGATCACCGAACCGGCGCTGGGGAACGCAAGCCACGGGTTTGTCAGGCGTCGGAATTGGAGCCTCGTCGACCACACCTACGAGCGCGTCGAACTGTCGGTCGACGTGGGACTGCACAAGGGTTGGCCGTATCCGTTGCAGCTGACGGTCGCCTACGAGGTCGGTGTTGACGGATTGACCGTCACTCACACGGCCACGAACAAGGGTGCGACCTCGTCGCCGTTCGGGCTCGGAATGCACACCTTCATCCGCGCCGGCGACTTTCCGCTCGACGAATGTGCTCTGCATCTGGCGGCAGGCACGCGACTGCCGATCGATCCGGCGAGGATGCTGCCGAACGCGTATTCGCAGGCAGTCGCCGGTACGGACTACGACTTCCGGACGCCGAGACTGCTCGCCGGGGTTCAGTTGGACACCCCGTACAGCGCGTTGGACGTCGTCGACGGCAGTGGTCGCACTCAGCACGAGCTGCTGGCTCCGGATGGAACGGGCACAGCGCTGTGGACCAACCGCGAGTTCCCGTGGATTCAGGCATTCATCGCAGATCCCGCCAACGACAAGGGATATCCCGACCGTGGACGAGCATTGGCTTTGGAGCCGATGACCTGCCCACCCGATGCATTCAACTCGGGCATCGATCTCCTGGTGCTTCGACCGGGTCAGACGTGGACTGGTAGCTGGGGCATCAAGGCTCTGTGATCCGGCTCTCATACCGTGGGATCGTGTAACGCAGTCTGGGTATCGGCCGATAACAATCGATTTTCGGTACTCCGTGTCAGTGGTTCAGAAGGTCGATCGTTCGTCCACGTCTCGTGCTGCTGTCGAGACTTGCAGATCAATGCGGGTAAGCGCGCGATTCCGTAGACAGGAGTACCGGTCACGCGGGTGGGAAAATCCCGCCTGGAACGTGTTTCAGTTTCGGTGGGTATGTCGGGTTCGTGAGTACCCGAAAAATAGCCGTGGGGCGACCCTCCTTCGGCACGATCTCTCCCGTGCGACTAGTTTCTAGTTGATCGCATGTAGTTACTCGTTGGTTCGAGCTTGAGAGGGATCCTTCGTGCCCGCTGACAATGACACAAAGCCCACGCTTACTTACCCCGGTGGTGAGTACACGATGTCCATTGCCAGGGCAACCGAGGGCAATGACGGCATCGAGCTGGGAAAGCTGCTGGCCACAACGGGGTACACCACCCTTGACCCCGGTTTTGTGAACACTGCATCCACCAGTTCTGCAATCACCTATATCGACGGCGAGAAGGGAATCCTGCGTTACCGCGGATATCCCATCGAGCAGTTGGCAGGTAAGTCGACGTTCATCGAGGTCAGCTACCTGCTGATCTACGGCGAACTGCCGACCGACGCCCAGCTCGAGTCCTTCACGGACCGCATTCGTCGACACACCCTGCTCCACGAGGACCTCAAGCGGTTCTTCGACGGTTTCCCGCGCAACGCTCACCCGATGCCGGTTCTCTCGTCCGCAGTGAACGCACTGTCGGCGTACTACCAGGATTCGCTCGATCCCGAGGATCCGGAGCAGGTGGAACTGTCCACCATCCGTCTTCTCGCGAAGCTGCCGACCATCGCTGCGTACGCGTACAAGAAGTCCGTCGGACAGCCGTTCCTCTACCCGGACAACTCGTTGAACCTGGTCGAGAACTTCATGCGCATGACGTTCGGCTTCCCGGCCGAGCCCTACCAGGGTGATCCCGAGGTCGCCAAGGCACTCGACATGCTGCTGATCCTGCACGCCGACCACGAGCAGAACTGCTCCACGTCGACCGTGCGTATGGTCGGCTCGTCGGACGCCAACCTGTTCACCTCCGTCTCGGCCGGCATCAACGCACTGTGGGGCCCGCTGCACGGTGGCGCGAACCAGGCAGTGCTCGAGATGCTCGACGAGATCAAGGCCAGCGGCAGCACCGCAGCCGAGTTCGTCCGCAAGGTCAAGAACAAGGAAGACGGCGTGAAGCTCATGGGCTTCGGGCACCGCGTCTACCGCAACTACGATCCGCGCGCTGCGCTGGTCCGCGAAACTGCGCACACCATCCTCGCCAAGCTCGGCGGCGACGACGAACTGCTCAACATCGCAATGCAACTCGAAGAAGCCGCCCTCACGGACGACTACTTCATCGAGCGCAAGCTTTACCCGAACGTCGACTTCTACACCGGCCTCATCTACCGCGCGATGGGCTTCCCGCCGCGTATGTTCACGGTGCTGTTCGCCATGGGCCGTCTGCCCGGTTGGATTGCGCACTGGCGTGAAATGCACGAGGATCCGGCTACGAAGATCGGCCGCCCGCGCCAGATCTACACCGGCTACACCGAGCGTGACTACAGAGACATCACGTCCCGCTGACGCGTGACCTAGCGATATCACCACCCGCTAGTCTTCTGTACCCAATATTTCGCCTCAACGAGGAGGACCCATGAGTAGCAAGCCCGTAATCGAGTTCCAGGAAGGCCCCGCGCCGACCGATCTGGTCATCAAGGACCTGGTTGTCGGAGAAGGCGCCGAAGCCGTTCCCGGTGGCACCGTCGACGTTCACTACGTCGGTGTCGAGTTCGAATCCGGCGAAGAGTTCGACTCTTCCTGGAGCCGTGGCGAGTCCATTCAGTTCCCGCTTCGTGGCCTGATCAAGGGCTGGCAGGACGGCATCCCGGGCATGAAGGTCGGCGGACGCCGTCAGCTCACCATTCCGCCGGAGCTGGCATACGGCCCCGCCGGTGCAGGGCACCAGCTTTCCGGCAAGACCTTGGTCTTCGTGATCGATCTGCTGGACGCCAAGTAATTTACTGTGCGCCTTTATTAACCCCCCGCGGTTAATAAAGGCGCACAGCACGAGGGCCCCGCACCGTCAGGTGCGGGGCTTTCCTGTGTGGTCAGCGTGTTGTCTTTCGCCGGTAGAGCCAGTTCGACCACACGAATCCCACGGCGGCGATGCCCAGGCACCAGGCGAGCGCGATGACGGCGCTGTTTCCGATCGGGGTGCCCATCAAGAGTCCACGCACCGTCTCGATGATGGGAGTCACCGGTTGGTGCCGGGCAAACCCCTGCAGCCAGGACGGCATGGTCTCAGCCGGTACGAAAGCAGTGCTGACGTAGGGCAGGAACATGATGGCGAAGGTGAAACCACTTGCCGCCTCGGGGTTCCGGGCCAGGAGCCCCAGTGCCGTCGACAGGTACGACATCGCGAACACGAAGGCGACGATCACCGCGGCGACGCCGAGCCACCGCAGCGGATCACTGGTCGGACGAAAACCCATGATCAGCGCGACGAGAACCACGATCGCCGTCGTCAGAACATTGCGGACGACGCTGGCGAGCACATGCCCGGTCAGGACCGATGACGGTGAGATCGCGAGCGTCCGGAAACGGTCGATGATCCCGTCCTTCATGTCGCTCGAGACGCTGACGGCGGTGGTGGAGGCGCCGAAACCGGCGCACAGAAGGATGATTCCGGGCACGACGTAGTCGATGTACTCGGCACCGGTGTTGATTGCGCCGCCGAAGACGTACACGAACAGCAGCATGAGCATGATCGGAAGCGCTATCGCGGTGATCATCGAATCAGGGCTACGCAGAACGTGTTTGAGATTCCGGCGAAGCATCACCGCGGAATCGACTGCAATGGTGGACGTCATCGAACTCTCGCAATCTCGGGTTGGCCGGATCCGGTGAGCGCGAAGAACACGTCGTCCAGATCCGGGGTGTGAACGGAGAACTTCTCGACGGTGATCGACGGGTCGTCGATAGAGTCGAGGATGGCTTTGATCGACGGAACGGCTCCGTCGGAAGGGATGTGCAGGGTCAATGTCTCGGTATTCGAGTGTGCCTGCGGCAGTGACGCCGCGGCGAGATCGAGTTGGGCCAGGTTCTCGAATTGCAGTGCGACGTGGCCGCCAGGAACAAGACGCTTGAGTTCGTCCGGTGTTCCCTCGGCGACCAGACGGCCGCCACTGAGCACGCCGACGGTATCGGCCAATTCGTCTGCCTCGTCGAGGTATTGGGTGGTGAGGAAGATCGTGACACCCGACGCTGTGAGGCCACGAACTATCGACCACATTTCGTGGCGGCTTCTCGGGTCCAAGCCGGTGGTGGGTTCGTCGAGGAAGACGACGTCCGGCTTCGCGATCAGGCTCATCGCGATGTCGAGTCGCCTGAGCATGCCGCCCGAGTAGTCGCCCGCTCGTTTGTCGCCGAAGTCCGTCAGGTCGAACTGGTCGAGCAGTTCGTCGGCACGTTTTCGAGAGTTCCTCCGGCCCCGGTGATTCAGCTCGCCCAGGAGAGTCAGGTTCTCGGAACCGGTCAACAGAGTGTCGACGGCAGCATATTGCCCGGTGACGCTGATGCGTCGGCGAACGTTCTGGGGATCGTCGGGGAGTGAGTGGCCCGCCACGGTGACTTCGCCGGCGTCGAAAGGAATGAGGGTGGTGAGAATTCTTACCGCTGTGGTCTTTCCGGCGCCGTTCGCTCCGAGGAGGGCGTACACCGATCCGGCGGGTACCGACAGATCGAGTCCGTCCAGAACCTGTTGATCGCCGTAGCGCTTGCGGAGTCCGCGGACCGAGATTGCGGGGATCGTTCCTGGCATCGAAACCTCCGAGGTAACTGTGTATGGCATAAACTCGTGTTTATAGCGTACACAGTTCTAGGATGATGGCAAGAGCGAAGAGTGGGAGCTGTATGGATGGCGGCGCGCTACCGAGGACGGTCGAACTGGCCTGGGGACTGGATCAGCCCGGAACGCGGGGTCCCAAGAAGGGGCTCAGTCTCGAGCACATCCTCGACACCGCGATCGAGTTGGCCGACGCCGAAGGTGTCACGGCACTGTCGATGGGCCGGGTGGCCAAAGCGCTCGGGTTCACGACGATGTCGCTCTATCGCTACGTGGCAAGCAAAGACGAACTGATCGAACTGATTTCGGATCGAGTGATCGGGCCGCCGCCGATAATTCCCGACGACGTGACCTGGCGCGTCAAGCTCGAGGCGTGGGCGAACCAGGAGTACGCCACGATGCTGAGTCGGCCCTGGTGGCTCAAGCTGCCCATCACCGCTCCGCCGACCGGACCGAACAACATGGCGTGGCTCGACGCGGGGCTGAGCGCACTCGACGGCGTCGCTCTGAGTGCCGCATCGAAGTTCCAGGTGGTGACCAACGTGTCGTTGTTCGTGATCGGCCGTGCCCGCTTCTCGGCTGACCTGGCTTCGCGGTCGGCGCAGTCGGCTGGCGACGACGTGGCTTACGGCGCCCTCATCGCGCGAGTCATCAACCGCGAGGACTTTCCCTACCTCAGTGCTGCAATCGAGGAGGGAGGCTTCGAGGACGGCAGTCCGGAGGGCGAGGCAGCCGGCGATGATGCTTTCGATTTCAGTTTCTCGCTTGGCCTTCTGCTCGACGGAATCGAGAAGTTGGTGCAGCGGTCAGGACACCAGCGCGGTGGCACTGACGTCGTCGATGATCAGGTCGGTGATCAACCCGCCCCGTAGTGCTCCCTCCAGGGCGGGCAGTTTTGCTGTTCCGGCGACGATGCACACGCGTCTGGCGACCTTCTCGAAAAGGTCGAGCCGCGGTCCACTCGCGCGCTCGTTGAGTTCTATGCCGCGATAGCTCCCGTCGGACCGGAAGAACACGGTTGCGATGTCCCCGACCACTCCGTCGCGTCGAAGTGCTTCTGCTTCATCGGGTTCGAGGTATCCGGCGGTGTAGACGTGACTGGGCACGTTGCCACCCGGGACGCCGATGCTGAAGACTGCCAGGTCCATTCGTTTCTGCATGTCCAGCACTCGCTTGATGCTGCGTTCGCGCCACAACTGTTCCCGGGTTTCCGGGTAGTCGAAGAATGCAGGTACCGGAAATCCTTGTGGCAGAGCACCGTAGGCGTCGGCGATGGTTCTGATGATGTCGCTGGCGTAGGAGATTCCCGTGGTGCGGGTATTGGCAGCACCGTTGAGTTGCACGACGTAAGAGTTGTACGTGCGCTTGGGGGCGAGGTGCTTGCTGACTTCGCTGAGAGTGGTTCCCCAGGCGATTCCCATCACCATGTCGCTGTCGAAGAACGAGGCCAACAGGCGTCCCGCGAAAGTGGCGACCTTCTCGAGTCGCTCGAGATCCCCCACCAGTTCCGGCACGGTCACTACGTGTGCGCGTACTCCGTACCGTTCCGAGAACTCGCGTTCGATGCGAGGCGCCTGGCCGTGCGGCGTGCTGATCTTGATCTCGACGAGTCCCGAAGTGCGTGCGTAGGTGATCAGCCTGGAGACGGTGGATCTGGAGACTCCCATGTCGCGCCCGATGGCAGCCATCGTCTGATCTTGGAAGTAGTAGAGGCGAGCGGCCTGAACAGCGTCGGCGATACGCGGGTCCGCCGGGTCGGAGGTTGGAGAGTCGGAAGTGGGAGTTTCCATGGTTTCGTCCTGTCTGCACGTACGTGCAAGAGCACTGAACCGAATCTTATCCGAGTCGGACCAGGCTGAAGCGTTCGATCACGCAAAGTCCCTGAAGTGTGTCTGTTACCCGCGTTACGGTGCGTAAATGGGCAACTTGCACATATGTGCCAGAGCTATGCGTGAATGTGCAAAGGGCCTTACGCTACGAGTGCAGCAGACCAAACTATGACATGCATCACAACGAAGTGAGGGTGGGGATGGAGAAAGCCAAGCGATTGGGGCTTCCAGGCGAGTTGGCAGCCGAGTTTGCAGGAACGATGATCTTGATCTTGTTCGGCGTCGGGGTGGTGGCGCAGGTGGTGTCCGGCGGGAGCGCAGGGGGTCTCGGTGGACACGACAGCATTGCGTGGGCCTGGGGACTCGGCGTGATGTTCGGAATCTATGTCGCAGGCCGGGCGACGGGTGCTCATCTGAACCCCGCGGTCACGTTCGCCTTCGCGATCTTCCGGGACTTCTCCTGGCGCAAGGTGCTGCCGTACACGCTGGCGCAGACTGCGGGAGCTTTTGTCGCGGCGTTGATCGTTCGATGGAATTACAACGACATGCTCAACGCCATCGATCCCGGACACACAACGGCCACGCAGACGATCTTCTCGACGATGCCTGGAAACGGAACGCTTCCGGTCAGTCTCGGCTCGGCGCTGATCGATCAGATCATCGGTACGGCCATCCTGCTGTTCCTCATCGTTGCCGTGACGGATTCCCGCGGCACTCCGCCGCTTGCGAATCTCGCGCCCTTCGTCGTCGGATTGATCGTGGTGGGAATCGGATTCGCCTGGGCTACCAACGCGGGTTACGCCATCAATCCGGCCCGTGACTTCGGCCCGCGTCTGGCGTCGTACCTCACCGGTTACGGCAGTGCCTGGCGGGATCAGTACGGAAGTTTGTACTTCTGGGTGCCCATCGTCGGACCGCTGATCGGCGCTCCGATCGGTGTGTTCCTCTACGACAAGTTGGTTGGACGATTCCTGCCTGACGAGTCGGTGGAGAAGGCGGCCGAGGAGCCGGCCACGATACCGGCCTGATGGCGAATCATCATCTCTGACAGTAAATCTTTCGCACTTTCTTCGACACCAAAGGGGTAGCACGATGGCGCAGTTCGTAGCCGCGATAGACCAGGGAACCACCTCCACTCGTTGCATGATCTTCGATCACAGTGGACACGTGGTTGCCGTCGAGCAGCATGAGCACTCGCAGATCTTCCCGCAGGCGGGTTGGGTCGAGCACGATCCGATCGAGATCTGGGACAACGTCCGCAACGTCACGGCGGGCGCCCTCGCCAATGCAGACTTGACCGCAGCCGACATCGCATCCGTCGGAATCACCAATCAGCGTGAGACGGCAGTGGTCTGGGAACGAGCAACCGGAAAGCCCGTCTACAACGCGATCGTCTGGCAGGACACACGCACTGATCGGATCTGCACGGCGCTCGCGGGCGAAGACGGCCCCAAGAAGTACACCGAGGTCACCGGACTGCCGTTGGCAACGTACTTCTCGGGCCCCAAGGTCAAGTGGATTCTCGACAACGTCGAGGGCGCTCGCGACAAGGCCGAAGCCGGCGAGTTGTGCTTCGGCACGATGGACACCTGGGTGTTGTGGAACATGACCGGCGGCGTCCAAGGCGGAGTGCACGCCACCGATCCGACCAACGCCTCGCGCACCCTGCTGATGGATCTCGACACTCTCGCTTGGGATTCGGCGATCTGTGCCGACATGGGAATTCCGGAGTCCATGCTTCCCGAGATCCGCAGCTCGTCCGAGGTCTTCGGATTCGTCCGTGAACGTGGCACCCTGTCCGGCGTGCCGATCGCCGGAATCCTCGGTGATCAGCAGGCTGCGACCTTCGGCCAGGCCTGCCTCTCGCCCGGAGAAGCGAAGAACACCTACGGAACCGGCAATTTCGTGCTCCTCAACACCGGCACCGAAAAGGTGATGAGCAAGAACGGATTGCTGACGACGGTCTGTTACAAGATCGGCGAGCAGCCCACTGTCTATGCGCTGGAAGGATCGATCGCCGTGACGGGTTCGCTGGTGCAGTGGCTTCGGGACAACCTCGGCATGATCGACAATGCGGCCGACATCGAGGTGAACGCTCGCTCTGTGGAGGACAACGGCGGCGCGTACTTCGTGCCCGCGTTCTCGGGTCTGTTTGCACCGCATTGGCGCGCGGATGCACGCGGCGCGATCGTCGGTCTGACCCGGTTCGTGAACAAGGGGCACCTTGCCCGGGCGGTGCTCGAAGCGACTGCGTACCAGAGCCGTGAGGTGATCGAGGCGATGAACCTCGACTCGGGTGTCGACTTGAAGGTGCTCAAGGTCGACGGCGGAATGGTCGCGAACGAACTCCTCATGCAATTCCAGGCCGATCTGCTCGACGTCGAGGTGATCCGCCCGGTCGTGGCAGAGACCACGGCTTTGGGCGCTGCATACGCCGCTGGTCTCGCGGTCGGGTACTGGGAGAGCGAGGACGACATTCGCAGCAACTGGGCGAAGGACAAGAGTTGGACGCCGTCGATGGATTCGGCGGAGCGGGACCGGCTGTACGCAGGCTGGCAGAAGGCCGTCACTCGGACACTCGACTGGGTCGACGCAGACTGATCGCGGCGCCCGCATTTCTACCTATTTTCAAGTGAAGGAACAGTTTTCATGAGCACAGCACAAGCATTGAGTTCGTCCTCGCGGGCGGAGTCGCTGAAGAAGTTGGAAGAAACCGAACTCGACGTCCTGGTCATCGGCGGTGGCGTGGTCGGTGCGGGTAGCGCGCTGGACGCCGCGACTCGTGGTCTGAAGGTGGGCTTGGTGGAGGCACGCGACTTCGCGTCCGGAACCTCGAGTCGGTCCAGCAAGTTGTTCCACGGCGGACTGCGTTACCTCGAGCAGTTCAATTTTGCGCTCGTGTTCGAGGCGCTGCGTGAGCGGTCGCTGGTTCTGAACTCGCTGTGCCCGCATCTCGCGAAGCCGGTGCCGTTCATCTACCCGCTCGAGAAGCTGATCGACCGGCCGTACGTCGGTCTGGGCATCGGCGTCTACGACGTGATGGGCGCAGGCCGCGGGGTTCCTTCACACCACAAGCATGTGGGCAAGAAGAAGACTCTCGAATCGTTCCCTTCCGGAAAGCGTTCTGCTATCCGGGGTTCGGTCAAGTTCTACGAGGGTCAGGTAGATGATGCCCGCCACACGATGATGCTGGCGCGCACGGCAGCCGAGTACGGCGCTCTGTGCGTCAACAGCACTCGCGTCGTCGGTTTTCTCCGTGAGGAGGACCGTGTGGTCGGTGTGAAGGCGGTGGATCTGGAAACGGGTCGCGCCTTCGAGATCCGTGCTCGCCAGGTCATCAACGCGGCCGGCGTGTGGACTGACGAGATTCAGGAAATGGTCGGTGGGCGAGGACAATTCCAGGTTCGTGCCTCCAAGGGCGTGCATCTGGTTGTCCCGCGCAACCGGATCAACTCCTCGACCGGGATCATCACGCGAACCGAGAAGAGCCTGCTGTTCGTGATCCCGTGGGGAAGCCACTGGATCATCGGTACGACGGACACCGATTGGAACCTCGACCTCGCGCATCCGGCAGCCAGCCGAAGCGATATCGACTACATCCTCGGACATGTCAACAAGCTCCTTCAGGACGAGTTGACGCACGAGGACGTCGTCGGTGTGTACGCGGGGTTGCGTCCGTTGCTGTTCGGCGAATCGGATTCGACCAGCACTCTCTCGCGTGAGCATGCAGTGTCGAGTCCGGTCCGAGGTTTGACGGTGGTCGCCGGTGGCAAGTACACCACTTACCGCGTGATGGCCAAGGACGCTGTCGATTCCGCGGTGCACGGATTGGAACAGAAGGTGCCGAAGTCCTGCACCGAGCGTATCCAACTGGTGGGTGCCGACGGCTACTTCGCCGCGCACAATAATCGGCATCTCACCGCTGAGCGCACGGGACTGCACGTTTCGACCATCGAGCACCTACTGGGTCGGTACGGCACTCTGGCCGACGAGTTGTTCGAACTCGTCGAGGCGCGACCGGAACTGGGGCAACCGTTGGACTCCGCTCCCGAGTACCTGAAGGCAGAGATCCATTACGCTGCGAGCCACGAGGGTGCGCAGCATCTCGACGACATCCTGACCCGTCGTACTCGCATCTCCATCGAGGTTACCGATCGCGGCGATGCGGCAGCTGCCGAAGTGGCGGAACTGGTTGCACCGGTGCTCGGTTGGACTCCCGAGCACATTGCCGAGGAGATCGAGCACTACCGGTTGCGCGTTGCAGCCGAGCGGGAATCTCAGGAGCAGCCCGATGACCTGACGGCTGATGCGGCGCGCCTCGGTGCACCGGACGTTCGCACCGGAGTTACTGTCGGACAGGTTTGAGCCTGAAGCACCAATGATCGGCCGGGGCACTGTGTCCCGGCCGATCGACCGAACTGCACCGGTGTCAATCGAACTCGTCCGACGAGCATTCGGGGAGGTCGACCGTCACCACCGCGCCCCCGTTCGGATGGTTCGCGAAGTCGATACGAGCGCCGATGACCGCCGCTTGCCCCACTACGATCGTCAAGCCGAGGCCCAGGCCCGAGTTCGGGCCGCGTTCGACGCAATCGGTCTGAAATCTCTTCGGCCCCTGGCGAAGCCACTCTTCAGTGAAACCGCTGCCTCGATCCCGCACGGTGATGCGGGAGTGGTCGACGTCGACAATGATCGGCGACTTTCCGTGATTGCGAGCATTCAAGATCAGGTTGGCGATGATCCGTTCGAGTCTGCGTGCGTCGGTGTACGACGCGGGGGCGCCGTGAGCACTCACTACACACTCGACCCCGGTGGTGGAAATCGCGTGACGCACCACCGGTGCCAGTTCCACCGATTGGATGTCTGCCTGCTCGGAGGTGGTGTCGAGGCGGGCCACTTCGATGACGTCCTCGGCGAGTCTCCTGAGTTTATGGACGCCGTCGCGCACCAATTCGGTTGGCCTGCCGGGCGGTAGAAGCTCTGCGGCGCCGACCAGTCCGGAGATGGGCGTCCGGAGATCGTGCGCGATGTTGGCTGTCACACGCTTTTCGGCGTCGAGCTGACCCCGTAGCGCATCGGACATCGCGTCGACTGCATCCGCCAGTTCGGTGATCTCGTCGTCGAAGAGTGACCAGGTGACCGAGCGGACGCGGATGTCCGCTCCGGTAGACACTTTGCGTGCCGCACGGGCGGCCGAGCGCAAACGATACGACATCGCGAGCCCAAGCAGCACACCCAGGACGGCACCCGCTGCGATCACAGCGACGGTGGCATTGCGCAGTGTCCGATCGACGCTGGCGATCGATTCCCGCTGCGCGGTGTACGGGACGCGAATCGCCACCACCTGAGTGTTCACGTCGGCAGCTGCCCAGACGAATGGTTGGTCGCCACTGTCGACGAGGTAGGTGGCGCGTTTGCCGCCGGCGACGGCCTCGCGTAACTCTTCCGGAACGTCCAGGCCATCCGTGGTGGCGCGGAACAATGCACGCATGCTGCCTGTTTCGTCCTGCAGCACCAGTTGGAGATTGCGGTCAGCTGCAGCCCGCGCTGCATCCTCCTGGTTGTGTGAAAAGGTTTGATGCATCACGGTACTGAGCGTGATCGAGGCGACGGCAATCACGAACGTGATGGCCGCCGCGATCTTCCACTGAAACGACAACCGCCTCCCGGTGGACGGGAGCTTGGCGGCGAGATCCCGCGATCTCACCGATGGTTGTCCATCGTGTAGCCGAACCCCCGGACGGTTCGGATCTGTTCGGAGCCGATCTTCGTGCGCAATCGCTGAACGTGAACGTCGACGATGCGCGTATCGCCGCCCCAGTCGTAATCCCAGACGTCCGAGAGCAGTTCGGAGCGAGACCAGACTTTCCGCGGCACACTCACCATGACCAGGAGCAGCTTCATTTCAGTGGGGGTGAGTGCCACTTCGGCGCCCGAACGCGTGACGGTCACCAACTCGCGATCGATCTCCAGATCGCCGAGATTCACGATGTCTTTCTCCGTACCGGAATGGGATTCGACCCGCCTGAGCACACTTCGGATACGGGCCACCAGGACACCGCTGTCGAAGGGCTTGGTGACGTAGTCGTCGGCACCGGCTTCCAATCCGAGAACTATGTCGACCGGGTCGTCGCGCGCGGACAGCATGATGACCGGCACCGACAGTTCCTCACGAATGCGTCGGCACAGGCTGATTCCGTTCAGGTCGGGAAGCATCACGTCGAGGACGGCGATATCCGGCTTGGCGTCGACCGCCAAATCCATTCCGGTCAACCCACCCGATGCGGTGATCACCCGAAACCCGTTGCGTTCGAGATTCAATTGCGTTGCTTCGCGGATGACAGCGTCGTCTTCGACCAGCAAAATCAACGGATCGGTCATCGGCCTTCGCTTTCATGGGAACGGAACACTCTCAAACCCTTCACCGGTCCACTTGTATGCAGTCGACGATTGACAGAACTCCGGAATGCCGGGGTCTTTGCACAGGTCGACCATGACCGACAATCCTCCGGTTGAGCCGACGACGTAGCGTCCTGGGTCTTGCACTCCGAAGACTTTGTGAGCGCCCGATTCGTCGATCTGGTAGACGAATCCGGCGACCATGAAGCTGACCGGTGGGGCCGGTCGTCCCCAGATGCCGACAGACTCGCAGGTGAAGACATTGACGACGGCATCTTGCCAAACGGCGTCCGTCACGTGGGAGTACCGGATTTCGAAGGGGAAGTTCGCATCACCGCACAACCGGAGACTGTCCTTGACCGCATCGGACACTTCCGGGTCTGCTCTGACGAGGGCAACAGGATCGATGCTCAAGCCCTGTGAGAGATCCGAGGGGTCGAGTGATGCTGCGATATTCGGAGTGGGTTCTGTTTCAGGCTCGGTGGAACAGGAGGCGAGAGCAAACGCGACCGGCAGGCAGAGCTCGGCGAGCAGCGCGCGACGACGGCGATCAATCACGGATGAACTCCGTTCCATCCCAGTGGAACTCGGTCCGAAGCGGTGGACGGGGGCAACATTCGAACTCCGGTGGCCGCGGATCCGTTTCCAGGACAGACAAACTCGCGGCGCGTTGACCGCTGACGATGAACTTTCCGCGCTCTTCGACGGAGAACAGGCGCTCACCTAGTTCGGGATTGTCTTCACTCGAACCGGCCTTGCCGCTGCGGTAGACGTAGCCGGCGAGGTTGACCGAAATCGATACTCCGGTCCCGGGTTGGTGGGCCGGTTGGCACGGATACACATTCATGACGATCAGTTCGGTCTCCGGCACGATACGAGGTGCGCCTGGATCGAGAAGGATGGATCCGACAGAGATCGGATACCAGTCCGGGCACGATCGGAGTTCTGTCTTCACACCCTCCGACACCCCGGGGTCGTCGAGAAGCGCACGGCCCAACCTCGAATTCTCGGCAACCCGTCTGGCCAGGTCGGCGGGCTGTGTGACGGACAATCCGGTGGAAGCGACATCGCCTTCGATCACAACACCCTGGGTGGACCCGCATCCGGTGATCACGGACGCTCCGAGGGCCGCTGTCGCGAGTGCCGTACCGAACAGCCTGCGAGTGCGGCCTGTTCGGCCCTCGCAGATCTCATTCCGATACAACACTTTCCCCTCCCCGGCCGGTGCGAACTGTCTCATCGGCATGCGCACTTTTCATAGGATCACACGTGATCTCGATATCGGCGTTTCACCACCTACCGTTACGTAATCGTATGAATGTCGGGACCGTCGAGAGTTGGTACGCGACCGCCGGAATTCTGTTACGAAACCGATGGAATCGGGCTTCTAGAGTGAGTCACGTCGGTGTTCACCGCTTGGGCGGAACGAGCTGATCCGCGTATCGAGGAGTGCGAGAGCAAATGCCTGAAGTATTGCTGACCAACAAGACTCGGCGTCCGCGAGTGCTGCTTGCCGTACTGACGATCGGAGTGGTGTGCGCGATGGCCGGGTGTTCGAGTGACGACACCAGCGCGCCAGGACCCGAATCGACGACTACGTCGGTGGTCGCGGCGTCGACGACCGCACCGCCGCCGACCCCAGCGACCACGTCGGAGACAGTCGAAAGCTCGAACTCGGTGGGCGGCGGTGCGGACACATCCACTCCCGGAGCCCCGGCGGGCGGAGCAGCGCCGGCCTGGACCCCGGTCTCGACCAGCGCGGTTGCCCCTGTGGCCCCTGGTCCGCCTACCGAGTCGACCAGGTGCACCGATCAGATCAACTATGCGGGTGACCCTCGTTCGAATGCGGAGATCAACAGCATCGGAGAGCGGATGGGTTCGTGTCCTGCGCCGCTCCCACCCGATGCCGTCGAGCCCTCAGAGAAGTGCACCGACCAGATCAACTACGGCGCCGACCCTCGTTCCAACGCCGAGATCAACATCATCGGGGAACAAACCGGGATCTGCCCCGAGCCGATACGCCCCTGACGAGTTCAAAACCTGAGCAGTAGTCGGGAATTCGACCAAGGGCCGAACCAGGGGGAGATCGCAATGACAAGCAGGGCAGGTGGACGTTCGATCGACAGTGTTGCCGACGATGCGTCCCGAGGGGATCGGGACGCGATTGCAGAACTCCTCAAACGCATCGTGCCTCTGGTGACGCGGCGCTGTCGTGCCGAACTGCGACCGCTCGACGCTGATCGTATTGCCGTCGGTATCTGCCGATCCGTCCTGTCCGACATCCGGCGACGAAGACGCGCCGGAGAAGCGTTCCTCGCGCATCTGTACGACGCGATCAGTCGCGAAATCGATTCGCTACCAGCATCGAGTCGACTCACTCTGCCTTTCGGCGATCTGTCGGCCGTCGAACGCAACGTTTTGGTAGCTCGCATCGTTGTCGGTTTCGACGTGCGCGAGACGGCGCTGTCACTGAGAACAACAACGAGCGCCGTCGAACTCGTCCAACACCGCGCGCTGTCCAAGATCAGACGCGGCAGCCTGAGCGGCGCCTAATCAACGCTCGAAAGTCAACAGCTGCAACCCTTCGCAACTCCCGGCAACCGTGCGCAACTCTTTCTCTTCGCCCGTGACCTACACGACACTGCATGGCGACGAGTGATCGAGAACGAGGAGTGTGACGGTGGTTCAACGGACGGCGCCGAAGCCGACAACGCCAGGATCGAAAAAGACCGGGGCCAAGCCTCATTCAGGGCTGGGCCGGGAAGCATTGCTGAAGGCGTACGAGAAGATGTCACGTATCCGTGCCTTCGAGGATCGCTTGCACGAAGAGAATGCAACCGGTGACATCCCCGGCTTCATTCACCTCTACTCGGGCCAGGAAGCCATCGCCGTCGGAGTGTGCGAGAACCTGAGCGACGCCGACTACATCGGATCCACTCACCGCGGTCACGGGCACTGCATTGCCAAGGGCTGTGACCTCAACGGCATGATGGCCGAGATCTTCGGTAAGGACGACGGCCTGTGTCGCGGCAAGGGTGGTTCGATGCACATCGCCGACCTGTCCGTGGGAATGCTCGGCGCCAACGCGATTGTCGGCGGCGCACCGTCGTTGGCGATCGGTGCGGCACTGAGTGGTAAGACGCTCGGAAACGGTGTCATCGCAGCCTCGTTCACGGGTGACGGTGGATCCAACCAGGGAACCGTCTTCGAGGCGATGAACATGGCTGTGGTGCTGGATCTTCCGATCGTCTTCGTGATCGAGAACAACGGATTCGGGGAGGCCACCGGAACCGACTACGCCGTCGGTGCACCCGACATCGCCGCGCGCGCCGCATCCTTCGGCATGCCTGCCGTCAAGGTGGACGGCACCGACTTCTTCGCGGTCTACGACGCAATGGCGGAAGCATCCGAGCGTGCCCGGACCGGCGGTGGCCCCACCACGATCGAGGCGGCGGCATTCCGTTGGCACGGCCACTTCGAGGGCGACGCGCAGCTGTACCGCACGGCGGAACAGGTTGCGCAACTGCGGGAAACCAAAGATCCGCTCAAGAACTTCCGTAGCAGTGTCGACGCGAAGAAGGTCAGCTTCGCTGATCTGGACGCCGTGGACGAGCAGTCGCGAGTGTTGGTGGACGAGGCGGTAGCGAAGGCGCGCGCCGCGGCGTATCCACCCGTCGAGAATCTGCTGACCGATGTCTACGTGTCGTACTGAGGAGCCCGAGATGACAAGCGTGGAAACCAAGAACGTGTCGAAGAAGACTTACCGCGAGGCCGTCAAAGAGGCCATCGCCCAAGAGATGCAACGAGATCCGAGCGTAGTCCTCATCGGTGAGGACGTACGCGGCGGGCATGCCGGTACCAATCCCGATCTGGAGACGAAGAAGATCGAGGCGTTCGGCGGTGTCCTCGGGGTCACCAAGGGCCTGTGGACGGAGTTCGGATCGGAGCGTGTCATCGACACCCCGATCACCGAATCCGCGATCATCGGAATGGCTGCCGGAGCCGCACTGACCGGACTTCGGCCGGTCGCCGAGTCGATGTTCATGGACTTCTTCGGAGTTTCCTACGACGCGCTCTACAACCAGGCTGCCAAGTTCCGCTACATGTTCGGTGGCAAGGCCAGAACTCCGCTGGTGGTGCGAGGCATGATCGGCGCAGGATTCTCCGCCGCTGCCCAGCATTCTCAGTCCCCGTACAACGTGTTCGCGGCGGTGCCTGGTCTGAAGGTGGTCGCTCCGTCCAATGCCTACGACGCAAAAGGCCTTCTCATCCAAGCTATCCGGGACGACGATCCCGTCGTCTTCTGTGAGCACAAGGTTCTCTACGACCTCAAGGACGAAGTGCCGGACGAGCCCTACGCGATTCCGTTCGGCGTCGCCAACTACACCAGGCAGGGCGACGACGTCACGATCATCGCTTTGTCCGCGATGGTGAACCGCGCCAACGACGTAGCGGACAAGCTGGCAGCAGAGGGTATTTCGGTGGAGGTCGTCGATCCTCGTACCGTCTCCCCATTGGACGAGGATGGCATTCTCGAATCCGTCGCGTCGACCGGAAGGGTTGTGATCGTCGACGAATCCGCCGCCCGCTGCGGCTTCGGGCACGACGTGGCCGCATTGATCGCCACCAAGGGTTTCAACTACCTGAAAGCGCCGATCGGACTGATCACGCCGCCGCACACGCCGGTTCCGTTCTCACCGACCCTCGAAACTGCCTGGCTGCCTGACGCGGCGCGCATCGAAGAGTCGGTTCGCAAGCTGGTGAGAGCCTGATCATGGCGGATATCAAAGCTATCGACATCCCCAAGTGGGGGCTCTCCATGGAGGAGGGGTTGGTCAACGCCTGGCTCATCGGGGAAGGCGAGTCGTTCACCAAGGGCCAATTGATCTGTGAGATCGAGACCAGCAAGATCACCAACGAGCTGGAGGCGCCGTTCGACGGTGTTCTCCGCAAGATCGTCGGCACACCTGGGCAGACTCTGCCCGTCGGTGCCGTGATCGGTGTGTCCGCCGACGCGTCCACGACGGATGAGGAGATCGAGCAGTTCCTCGCCGCCCGCGGCGCAACCGCGCCGCCGGAAGAGTCGGCACCGTCACCAGCTGCCGCGCCGGCGGCTCCCGCGACACCCCTGCCGACGCCGGCTGCGAAGGTGGTTGTTGCGCCGAAACCTGCACCAACCGGCTCCACCGTCGTACCGAGCGTTCTGCAGGGCACGACTCAGAGTGACGTGTTTGCCAGTCCTCGCGCACTCCGACGTGCCGAAGCACTCGGAATCGATCTCGCCGCCGTGGTGGGTACGGGCCCACTCGGACGGATCAGTGTCCGAGACATCGACGACGCGATTCGTGACGCCGGTGGCACTGTTGCGCCGGTAGTGCCGGCCACGAGATCCGGACTTCCGCTGCGATCGACTGTCGATGACAGCGCCGTACCGGCCACCCCGGTCGCACGCAGAACTGCGCAATCGCTGGGCGTCAATTTGCACGACTGTCGTCCGACGGGCTCGAGGGGGCGCGTCTGCGTCGCCGACGTGCACGACGCCGCCCGTTCCGCGCAGCTCCTACCTGATGCGGCAGCCGAGACGGGAACCGTTGCCGTCGAACCCGATTACGACACAGTTCCTTTCACACCCATGCGATCGGCAATCGCCGGTAGGTTGCAGGCGTCCAAGCAGCAGGCTCCCCATTTCCGGCTCTCGGCGGATCTCGAGCTCGATGCGCTCCTCGCTCTGCGCAAGGAGATCAATTCGACCGTCCCGGCGGTCAAGTTGTCGGTCAACGACTTCATCGTGAAAGCCTGCGCCGCCGCGCTGATGAAGGTGCCGGACGTGAACGTCCAGTTCGATGCCGCGAACGAATCGGTTCTTCGATTCGCGTCGGCGGATGTCTCGGTGGCAGTTGCACTTCCGACCGGTTTGATCACGCCCATCGTGCGCAGTGCGAACACCAAGTCGTTGGCGGACATCTCCGGTGAGGTGCTCGCGTTGGCCACCAAGGCGAAGACCGGCAAACTCCGTCCCGAAGAATTCCAGGGTGGAACCTTCACGGTGTCCAACCTCGGTATGTTCGGGATCAAGTCCTTCGACGCGATCATCAATCCGCCCCAGGGTGCGATTCTCGCCGTTGGTGCGGGGGAGAAGCGGGCCGTGGTGGTCGGCGACACCGTCTCGATTCGGACGCTGATGACCGTGACCCTCTCGTGCGATCACAGGGTGATCGACGGAGCGTTGGGTGCGATCTTCCTTCGCGAACTCCAGCGCTTTGTTGCTTCTCCCGCGCTGATGTTGGTGTAAGGGGCTGTGGTGGAAAGCAATACGTCTCAGAAGTACGACGTTCTTGTCATCGGCGGCGGCCCGGGTGGGTACGTTGCGGCGATCCGGGCTGCCCAGTTGGGGTTGAGCGTTGCGCTGGTCGAACGTGATCGCCTCGGTGGTATCTGCCTCAACTGGGGCTGTATCCCCACCAAGGCAATGCTTCACGGCGCTGACGTCGCGCATACCTTGAGCGAACTCGACACATACGGATTCAGTTCGGCGTCTGTTGAATTCGACATCTCGAAGTTGGTGGCGTTCAGCCGTGGCGTTTCGGAGCGGTTGTCCGGCGGTGTTGCCTATCTGATGAAGAAGAACGCCGTCGACGTCATCTCCGGAACTGCGAAGTTGGTGGACAAGGGCGTCGTATCCGTGGAAGGTCGGACGTATCGAGCCGACCACGTCATCATTGCAACCGGCGCCCGGCCGCGCTCGATACCCGGTGTCGCTCCGGACGGCGACCGGGTGTGGACCTACTTCGACGCACTCGTCCCGAATGAACTGCCGAAGTCGCTGCTCGTGATCGGGTCCGGCGCGATCGGAGTCGAATTCGCCAGCCTGTACCGCGATCTCGGAACCGAGGTGACCATCGTGGAGATGGCACCGCACATCATGCCGGTCGAGGACGAGGAGATCTCCGGCTTCGTTCGCAAGCAGTTCGAGAAGCGGGGCATCACGATTCACACCGGAGCCTCGGTGTCGGCGGTAACCGTCGGCGCCGACGCCGTCGAGGTGAATGTGCAGACGAGCAACGGTGTCCACGCGTTGACCGTGGACCGGGTTTTGGTGGCGGCCGGAATTACCGGCAACGTCGAGGATCTCGGGTTGGAAGCCGTGGGTGTCGAGATCGAGCGCGGTGCGATCGTCACCGACGAGTGGTGCCGCACCAGTGCTTTCGGGATCTACGCCATCGGCGACGTCGCGGGCGCTCCGTGTCTGGCGCACAAGGCAAGTCACGAAGCCGTCCTGTGCGTCGAAAAGCTTGCCGGCGTGCCCGATGTTCACCCGCTCGATCGTGACTACGTTCCTGGTTGCACGTATGCCCGCCCTCAGGTAGCGAGTCTCGGTCTGACGGAGAAGCAATGCGCCGACTCTGGTCGCACGTTGCGCGTCGGGCACTTCGACCTGCAGGCGAACGGCAAGGCATTGGCGATCGGTGAGGCCGAAGGCTTCGTCAAGACGATCTTCGACGCCGATACCGGGGAACTGCTCGGCGCGCACATGGTCGGTCCGGACGTGACCGAGCAGATTCAGGGGTTCGGAATCGCCAGATCCCTCGAAGCCACCGGCGAGGATCTCGCCGAGGTCGTGTTTGCTCATCCGACGCTCTCGGAGGCAATGCACGAGTCGGTGCTCTCGGCGCTGGGGAGACCCCTCAACGCGGACAACTCTGCAACCGGGTGCAACGCTCGCTTTCGGTGACCCCGTCGCATAGGACTGGAGTGTGATCGGCGCAACGAATCGACTCGAACCGGCCTTGGGTAGTGGTGAAGACCCGGCGCAGTACGCACGTGTTCTCGAATCCGTGTACGAAGCAACGATGTCGGGGCGCAAGCCGCCTGCGCGTCCGCGCTCCGTCATCGCGAATTCGTGGTCGCGTCTGCGTGCGCTCGGAGTTGATCCGGAGCGGTGCTCGATCACCAAGACGGGCCGCGAATCCGAGATCGAAGAGGGCCGACGCGCCGCCGGCATGACGGAGATCTTCGACGAGGCGGTGCACGGTCTGGCGCCACTCGTCGGCCCAGGCGACGCGAATCTGATCGTGGTGGCCGACCGCCACGGACGCATCCTCTGGCGACACGGGCCCAGTCGAATGCTGGATCGGGCCGAACGGCTCGGGATGATCGAGGGTGCGTCGTGGACCGAGGAAGCTGTCGGTACCAACGGGATCGGCACGTCCTTGGCATCAGGTTCGGCAGTGCAGGTGTTCTCGGCCGAGCACTACTCACGCTCGCAGCATCCGTGGACCTGCTCCGGAGCGACGGTTCGGGATCCGCGTAGTCGCCGGGCCATCGCCGTCGTCAACGTCGCCGGCGCAGCAGACACGGTCCACCCTTCGACCCTCGCACTGGTTGACAGTGTGGCCAGGCTGGCGGAATCCGCACTGCGGGAGAAGTATCGAATCGGATTGGATCAGCTCCGGATGATCTCGGCGTCGACACTGGCTCGCGCGAGTCAGCCGACAGTGGTCGTGGACCGTGGTGGCTGGGTCGCGGCCGTGGATTCGATGGCGCCGATCTACCGCATTGCTCTGCCGAAAGTGATGAGCAGCGGCGAGCATTGGCTCCCGTCGCTCGGATTATGTATGTGCGAGCCGCTTCCGGGTGGTTGGCTCATCCGTCCTCAGGTGAACCCGGCGTCCGGAACTGTCTGTGCCGAAGTCGAATTGGACCTACGAGATCCCAATGCGATGGAACTGCGGTACTCCTCGGCCATGGGGAGCTGGAGTATCGACCTCAGCCCGCGCCATTCGCAGATCCTCGTGGCTCTGACCCAGGCGCCCGAGGGTCTCACGGCCTCGCAGCTCGCCTCACAGCTGTTCGGTGATCCGCGCAAGACGGTGACCGTCCGGGCCGAGATATCGAGGTTGCGTAAACGATTGGCCGGAATCCTCTTGGCGCAGCCTTATCGCTACGACCCGGCAGTGCGGGTAAAAACCCTCCCTGCTGTGCGCCTTTATTAACCGCGGGGGGTTAATAAAGGCGCACAGCAGAGCGGCGCGAACGCCTCACCTGCGCGTACTCGTAGCCGTTCTGCCAGGTCACGGTGGCCACCAGCACCCAGATGATCCACGTAGCGCTCATATGCGTGCCGACGATGCCCATGATGATGGGGATTGCAGTGCAGGGGAGTGCCCAGCCGAGCAACCACCGTCGATCCGTTCGCGCAAACAATCCGGCCACGGTGCTGATACCGAAATAGACTGCGATGCTTCCGCACAACAACCACCGCAGGTTCGCGGGCGTGTGTTCCGCGCCGTGTTCGGTGGCCGCCCCGAGGCCCGCGACCAGAACTGCGATCGCCCCAGTGGTGAAACAGTGCAGGGCCATGTCGATGCGGGCGGGAAACTTCTCGGCCTGCAGGTGCGGAACACCGGCGTGGCCGTAGAGAAGCGAGAGCGCCCACATGCCCGAGAGCAGGACAAACGATCCGACGGCGAGGCTGACCACCGTCGAGTCCCAGGTGAGCTTCGAGGCCGCAGAAATCACGAGAATCACGCCCTCGCCGAGCACGATGATGACGTACAGGCCCAAGCGCTCGGCAAGGTGGGCCCGATCGGAGTGCAGGGCTTCGAGTTCCGGCATTCGGTGGTCCTTGAACCCGCGGACCTTGATGATGCGGTCGAGCTTTTCCTGAGCGTCTTCCATGATCGCGCTGCCGGAGACGACGAACATGATCAGTAGGTCGATGGTGACACCGGCAGTCCAGAGCCAGAAGCGGGTGTCTCCCTCGAACCAGAACGAGACGATCCACGGAATCACACCAAGTGACATCTGGGCGATCGGCCAGTCGACGACGATCTGACCGTTGTGCCACACGCGACTAGCCAGCAGACGTACGGCTACGTAGGCGACAGCGAAGGCCAGCGCATGGTTGTCGTGGATGCCGGCCACTGCCGCCATCATGACGGCCAGCCCGAACATGGCGATCAGCATGCTCGGAATTCGCACCCGGTCGCCGGCAACGTTGCCGTACATCGTGAACGTCGCCCACGCGGTCCAGAACGCGAGGTAGAGCAAGGCGTAGAGCCCGACATCCGACCAGGACGGTGAACCGTGGAGCAGGTGAGCGAGCTGACCGATGCCGGCAACCACGACGAGGTCGAAGAACAATTCGATCCATGAGGCGTGCCGCTCCAGAACTGCCTTCTGCTTCTCGTCTGGTTCTTTTCCGAGTTCCGACATAGGGGTCAGTATCCGGTATCGACGTCAACAGTGCAGGTAGGGGCGGAACTTGTCCGTTTCGCGAGCGCAGTGCCTATGCTGTTCGGTGAGTGATCTGGATCATAGTTCCGGTGAGGTGGTAGACGTGCGTGGTGGCGGCGACGTGGCTTTGTCTGCGACGGACTACGACCGTGTTTTCGCGATCCTCGATTACTGCTCGGCGGCGAGAACGCTCGATCAGCTCAAGAACCTCCTCATGGTGGCCTTGCATGATCACTACGGCTGCCCAAACACCACATTCCTCGCCGGTCCTACCTTCACGACAGCGTTCGCCGATCCGAATCCGGTGACGACCGGGCGGATCACGCCGATCCTCGACGAGTACCAAGCGCATTGGTACCTCGACGACGTCTTTGCGACGGCGCAATCACGGGCGACGCTGTTGTCCTCCCCGGCGATCACGCACACCCAGTTGGCCGACGTCCCTTCGCAGTCGGCGACCTACCTGCGGGATTTTCTCTATCGCAAACGACTGCACAGCGCGTCGGTGATGCATCTCCAGCTGGCCCACGGTGGTCACGGTCTGGTGGGGATCTTCGATTCCGAAGGCAAGGATCTTTCAGGGCGCGACATCGCAGGATTGGGCATTGTGGGCAGGCAATTGTCGCTGCTGTGTCAAACACTTCCCGGTCAGCGCGAGCCGGGATGGCGAGAGAAGCTGACGCCCAGGCAGATCGATCTCGCGGAGCTGTTGGCGGACGGTCATACCAACGACGAAATTGCGGTGATCTTGTCGCTCAGTCCGGACACGGTGAAGAAGTACGTCAGTCGCATCCTTGCCGTTTTGCACGTACGTAACCGTGCCGAGTTCGTGAAGTTGGTCTACGAGCAGAAACTCGCCGATCAGCGGGTCTGAGATTGTCCACTTTCGTGCACTGTGACCACGGTCACGTCGCAGATAGCGTTTCCGGTGCACGGCCAGGAGTTGGCCCACAGCACTAGGAGAACTCATGAGCAGGCTTCGTTTCGGGTATTTCATGGCACCGTTCCACGTCCCCGGACGCAATCCCACCGCCGCACTGCAGCGCGATCTCGAACTGGTCGAGCACCTCGACCGGTTGGGCTACGACGAGGCGTGGTTCGGTGAGCATCACTCTGCCGGAAGCGAGATCATCGCGTCGCCGGAAATCATGATCGCTGCAGCCTCGCAGCGCGCACCGCGGATTCGTTTCGGCACGGGTGTCACGTCGCTGTCGTATCACAACCCGCTGTGGGCAGCGGATCGAATCATGCAGTTGGACCACCTGACTCAGGGGCGCACCATCTTCGGAGTCGGTCCCGGTTCGTTGCCCACCGATTCGGCGATGATCGGTTTGAACCCGACGGACACCCGAGAGTTGTTGCAGGAGAACCTCGACATCGTCGTACGCCTTCTTCGTGGCGAGACGGTTTCCGCGAAGACCCGAACTCACGAGTTGTACGACGCCAAGCTGCAACTCGCTCCGTACTCGGAGAACGGCATCGAAATCACCGTGGCCGCAGTGGCTTCCCCGACCGGTCCTCGCCTGGCGGGTACGCACGGTCTGGGGCTGCTCTCCATCGGAGCAACGTTGTCCGCCGACGGTTTCGACGCCTTGGCTCACCACTGGAATGTCATGGAGGAGCGCGCGGAGGTCAACGGGACGACGGTGGATCGTCGTCAGTGGTCTCTTGCCGGGCCTTTCCACATCGCCGAAACCGAGGCGGAAGCACGCAAGCAGGTCGAATACGGCATCGAGGAGTGGTTCGACTATTTCCAGCACGTCGCGGCCTTCCCGCAGATGGCGGTCTCCGGTGCGCGGCTGAGCGAGATGATCGACTTCATCAACGAAGCCGGGATCGGTGTCATCGGCACACCGGAGCAGGCCAGGCGGCAGGTGCAACGGCTGTGGGACCAGTCCGGTGGTTTCGGCTGCATGCTGCAGATGGGTCACGATTGGGCGAACCCGCAGGACACCCGACGTTCGGCAGAGTTGTTCGCGCAGGAGGTCTTTCCGCATTTCCAAGGGCAGGCGCAGGCGACGCTCGATGCGGCAGCTCACGCGCGGGCCGTCCGGGAGGGGCATGCCAAGGCGCAACTCGACGCCGTCGACCACATGACGAAGAAGTACGCACAAGAGTTGGCAGACAAGGGCTGACGTCGTGAACGATCCACAGGGCAACCGGGCGTTGCGTTTTCGAGAAGCAATGGCGCACGTATGCTCACCGGTCGCCGTCATCACGGCAATGGACGGCGACCGGCCGCACGGCACGACGGTCAGTGCATTCATGTCGTTGTCGATGGACCCGCCGATGACCGCGGTGGCTCTGGATCGACAGTCGGAAGTTCTCGGCCTCATCGAAGGAACGCGGAGGTTCGCGATCAATGTCCTCGGGACCGCGCAAAGCTCACTGGCGGTTGCCTTTGCGAGGAAGGGCCGTGCGAAGTTCGACGGTGTCGAGTGGGCGGAGCATCTCGGTGTTCCGAGACTGCCGGACGTATCCATCTGGATCGCGTGCACCGTTGATGCCGTCGTGGACGGTGGTGATCACAAGATCGTGACAGGATCGGTGGACGAGGTCGAGCACCGCGAGTCGAATCCACTGACCTACCACCGGCGTGTATTCGGTACGCACGCACCGACGTCAGTGCTCTAGGAAGGAGAGCCATGTATGTATTGGTGGACGACGGCCGCGTCAGCATCCATGACGGCGAGAATCTGAATGACTTCCACGTCGAGGTGACTACCGACATCTCCGATTCCGAACTGGACGAGCTGTTGCGCGTTCGAGATTACGGATACGTCAGCGGTGGTAGTGCTTTCGTCTCGGTGGCCCGTGTACGCGAGAGCACCACGGACGTCGAAGGTGTTGCCGCGATGGTCGATTACGCGCAGAGCAAAGGCTGGGTCGACGAGGACGGAGAAGCGCTGCAGGCGCACGTCGTTCGTCGGCAGTAAAACCGGCAGTAAAAGGGGAACGGCTCAGACCATGTCGTTCTTCTGCAGCCATCGCAGCGTCGGCCAACCGCAGAACACCGGGAGCCAGCAGGTCAGTACTCGGTAGAGCAGGACCGACGGAACCGCGATGCTTGCCGGCAGTCCGAATGCGGACAGACCGCCGATGAGGGCGGCCTCGACGGCTCCGACGCCACCCGGTGTCGGAGCTGCCGAGGCCAGCGTGCCGCCGATCATCGTCACGATGGTGACGGTGATGAACGTCGTTCCGCCGCCGAATGCTTCGACGCTCGCCCACAGCGCCAGAGCGGCACCCAGAGTGGTTGCGGCGCTGCCGCCGACGATGATGAGGAAACGCGTGGGGTTTCGCGCGAGCTGGCTCAGTTCACCCAACACTTCGGTGATCTGAGGACGCAGATCGTCGCGCAGCCACCCACGGAGCTTCGGGATGAACATGAATGCGCCGAGAACTCCGAGCGCGACTCCGCCCGCCAGATACAGAACCGTGGATCCCGGGATGAAGTGCGAGAGATTCGTATCGCGTCCGGCGACGACCGAGAAGAAGATCAGCAGGCCGACGTGGGTGACCACCTGAACCGTCTGTTGAAGCGCGACAGCGGCCGTAGCGCGGACGGTACCGAGCCCGCCCTTCTGCAGGAACCGCACACTCAGGGCAAGCCCGCCGACGCCGGCGGGAGTTGTCGTCGCCGCAAAGGTGTTGGCCACCTGCATGATCAGGAGGTTGCGGTAGCTGACCATCGACGACGCGCACGCCCACAGGGCCGCTGCTGCGCCGACGTACGTCAGTGCGGAGACGCCGAGGCCGAGCAGCGCCCACCACCAGTTGGCTGTCTTCAGTTCGGTGATGAATGCCGGTACCTGGCTGATGAACGGATAGGCGACGTAGACCAGACCGATGAGCAGCACGAGCTGGATGAGTTGATTGCGACTGAACCGGGTGACCTGTGCGGGAGCGACCTTTTCGATCCCGTTCTTGGCACCGACCTCGTCTCGGATCTCGGTCATCAGTTTCGCGGAATCCGCCACGGTCCGCCGAATGCGGTTAGGCAACGCCGCAGTGGTCAATCGGCCCGACGCCGCGAGGATCGTGTCTGCGCCTTGCGCGCGAATCGCGGCGTCCACTGCTGCGTCGACGCCGAACAGTGATGCGGTGGCGAAAAGAAGCTGGGCGTTGTCGGACTGCATCTGCACTTCGGTCGCGCCGAATTCGGAGTACGCGTATCCACCGAAGAGGATGGTTCCGCCTTCGACGCGAATCTCGGAAGCGCGTAGGTCACCGTGCGCCATCTGGTGCACATGAGCGGTATGCAGTGTTTGCCACAGCGCGTCGATCAGTTTGGTGGATTCTTCCTCGCCCGCCTGGTTCTCGACGGCGACGGCCAGGGGGATACCGCGCGGACTCGGGCGCGCGTACATTTCCCATCCGCGATCGAGGACGGAGATGGCGACGGCTTTGGAGCTGGCCAGTCCGATGTCGGCGAACGCGATACCCATGAGCGCCCGGTGTTCGACGGCACGACGAAGCGATCCGTAGGGCGGCGGAGTTTCCCGGTTCCGGAACGAGATCCAGCGGAAGGTCTGTCGAATTGCTCCGCTACTTCGCTGGTTCTGTCCGTACAACTCGACGATCAATTCGTCGAAGGGTTCGTCGTCCGGTGCTTTGTCGATGGCGGCGGACATGACGAGAGGCCCGATTCCGGACGGGCTTACGACGCGGAAAGTGGTGACCCGGTAACCACGCCGCGCGAGTACGCGCACTGCCGAATCCAGCGGCACTTCGAGGGCTGGTGTGCCGACGACGAGAACGATCACAGCGCCGATCAAATAGCCGACCGCGAGACCCAGCATCGAGCGGGCGGGAACGATCGAGCTGACGATCAGGTGAATGGGAGCAAAAAGCAGAAGCAGCGTCCACCAGGCTCGTCGCCACTTTTTCGGAAGCCACGGGCCCGAGACGGTGAGCACCGCCGCGAGCATCGCGATCCATCGTGGATCGTCGAGGAATTGAGACAGGAACGTGGCGTCGAGTCTGTCCGGGACGTCGAGGTGCCACTTGGGCGCGGCGAGGCCCGTTCCGGTGAAGGAGAGCGCGACACCGGCGCACAGGCCGGCGGCGGCGTATCCGGCCAGCAACTTCCATCGGCGACCGACGATCAGTCCGATCAGAATGGCGAACGGTAGCGCCAGAATCGCGATGCCGTAGAGCAGATACACAGTGTCTGACAGGCTCGGCGACAGAACGCCGACGATGTTGGACACCGACGTTTCGAGGGCGTCCCACTGACTTCGAGTGATCAGAGATCCCGCGATGACGCCGCCGAGCAGCACGGCAGCGATAGCGACCCGCATGATGTCGCTTGTACGGCGGTGCAGTGGTGGCAGGAGACTTCCCGTTACCGGGATCTCCCGTCCGTCTACTCGCATCTCGCCAGAACTCTCTTCTCTCGGGGTTACCGACCGTCTCAGTTACCTCGATCAAGGTACCGCGTGGGGGTTCGGCGACTGGGAAGCCGGACCTGTCGTTACCTCCTCGATGCCAAGCAACATTCGCTTCGGCCCCGCGGCGGCGGGCTTCGGCGCGTAAAATTCACTTTCCGGACGTTCGTTCATTTCGACGACAGGGAGTGCGTATTCATGAGCCCCGACGCCAGCGGTGTGGACGGTCGGGTTCCTGACCTGCCGACCCCGTCGACCAGAATTTCCGTCACCGAGGACTACGCGGCCGAGATCGACGAGATCTCGAGTCTCAAGCACAAGCTCGGCGTGCTGGAGCCTTCGGAGTTCGCGGATGCTTGGAAGCAGGGTTACCCGTACGAGAAGAAGATGTCTCGCCGCGAGTACGAGCGGAAGAAGCGGCGCCTGCAGATCGAGCTGCTCAAACTGCAGCTGTGGGTCAAGGAAACCGGTCAGAAGGTGCTCATCATCTTCGAAGGTCGTGATGCTGCCGGTAAGGGCGGCTCGATCAAGAGGTTCACCGAGCATCTCAATCCCCGTGGTGCCCGCGTCGTCGCGCTCGAGAAGCCCACGGACATCGAGCGAACGCAGTGGTATTTCCAACGCTATGTCGCGCACCTGCCGAGCGGCGGCGAGATCGTGATGATGGACCGGTCCTGGTACAACCGCGCCGGCGTCGAACGAGTGATGGGTTACTGCACGCCGACGCAGTATCTCGAGTTCATGAGAGAGACCCCGGACTTCGAGCGGATGCTCGTCAACTCCGGGATTCATCTGCACAAGCTGTGGTTCTCGGTCAGCCGCGAAGAGCAGTTGGCGCGGTTCGCGGCCCGTCGAACGGACCCGGTGCGTCAGTGGAAGCTCTCACCGACCGACCTGGCTTCGCTCGACAAATGGGACGACTACACGCAGGCCAAGGAAGCGATGTTCTTCTACACCGATACCGGGGATGCGCCCTGGACGGTGATCAAGAGCAACGACAAGAAGCGCGCCCGCCTCGAAGCGATGCGTCACGTGCTCGCCAGCTTCGACTATCCCAACAAGGATCACCGGGCAGTCGGTACTCCGGATCCCTTGATCGTCGGGCCGGCCTCGGCGGTATTCGAAGAGGGCGAGCACGTGAACGTGGAGTTGCCTGCGCTCTAGCTGAAGTTCTCACTCAGATCGAGCTGGCCTCTGCCCACAGATTGATGCCGCTGTCCTTGGCGTGCTGATCGATGGAGGCCAGTTCGGCTGCACTGAATTCGAGATTGTCGAGCGCGCCGACGTTGGCTTCGAGCTGCGCGACGCTGGACGCACCGATCAGTACCGAGGTGACCCGCGAATCGCGAAGTGCCCAGCTCAGTGCAAGCTGGGCCAGCGACTGGCCGCGGGCTGCGGCGATATCGTTGAGTGCGCGAATGTGGGTGAGCGCGTCGTCGGTCAGCCACGACGGATCGAGTGACTTACCTTGGGCGGCACGAGAATCCTCGGGAACACCGTTGAGGTAGCGGTCGGTGAGCATGCCTTGTGCGAGCGGTGAGAACGCGATGACGCCCACTCCGAGATCGTCGACAGCCGAAAGCAGTTCTTGTTCGATCCACCGATTCAGCATCGAATAGCTCGGCTGGTGGATCAACAACGGAACCCCGGCAGCGGCGAGCAGTGCGGCGATTTCACGGGTGCGCTCCGGTGAATACGAACTGATACCGGCGTACAGGGCCTTGCCCTGCTGGACGGCACTGATCAGGGCGCCCGCGGTCTCGTCGATCGGAGTCTCGGCGTCGGGGCGATGGCTGTAGAAGATGTCGACATAGTCGACCCCGAGTCGGCCGAGCGACTGATCGAGAGACGAGAGCACGTACTTGCGGGAACCGCCGAATCCGTAGGGACCGGGCCACATGTCCCAGCCCGCCTTGGACGAGATGACCAATTCCTCGCGGTACGAAGAGAAATCCTCACGCAGAATCCTGCCGAAGTTCGTCTCGGCGCTTCCGTACGGAGGTCCGTAGTTGTTGGCAAGATCGAAGTGGGTGATTCCGAGATCGAACGCCCGTCGCAGAACTGCGCGCTGGTTGTCGATCGGTACGTCGTCGCCGAAGTTGTGCCAGAGGCCGAGCGAGATCGCCGGGAGTTTGAGACCGCTCCGGCCGGTCCGGCGGTAGGGCATGGCTTCGTAGCGGTCCTGCGCGGCGACGTACTGATCGGACATGGTGCCTGCCTTCACATCGTTGTGGTTGCGGTTGAGCGTCTACCCATTATCGCCGATGCCGCTCAGGTGTGCTGGTCGCTGGGAGGTGTCTCAGTCAAAATGCTTGCGGGTTAAAGTAATTCGATCGATCTTCTGGACCGGCGTTCAGGTTCGAGTCACAGTGTCAGGCGGCGGTGACGTCGACCACGTCTGGGTTCGCATCTAAGGGAACGGTAAGGAATCGCGGTTACCATGGTCACAGTCGATCGGCGATACCGATCGCCGATTCGCTTCGAACATGTTGCCCAGCAGCCGGATCCGGGGTCCGGCGAGGAGATCTATGTCGACGCAGTCCGTAGTGCACACACAATCACCGGCAGACGAGAGCGTCGTCGGGGATTCGTCTCCGCCGGGTGGTGGAAGCCGGCGTTATCTCGAGCAACTGATCAGATACGACGTGCCGGCGTCGCTGGTCGTCTTCCTGGTGGCGCTTCCCTTGTCCCTGGGAATTGCGATCGCGTCCGGGGCGCCGATCATGGCAGGTCTGATCGCCGCCATCGTCGGCGGAGTGGTGGCCGGAGCGGTAGGAGGTTCACCGCTGCAGGTAAGTGGTCCCGCGGCAGGCCTGACCGTGGTGGTCGCCGAACTGATCGGCAAGTTCGGGTGGAAAGTCACCTGCTTGATCACCGTCGGTGCCGGTCTTATGCAGATCGTGTTCGGGCTCAGTAGAATTGCCCGTGCGGCACTCGCTATTGCACCGGTGGTGGTGCACGCGATGCTCGCCGGTATCGGCATCACCATTGCGCTACAACAGGTTCACGTGTTGTTGGGCGGAAGCTCTGCCAGTTCGGCGCTGGACAACCTACGGCAGTTGCCCGCGCAGATCGGTGCCTTGCACGTCGAGGACTTGATGATCGGGCTCGTCGTCGTCGCCACTCTTCTCGGGTGGCGTTATCTCCCCGCGGGCGTCCGAAAGGTGCCGGCCGCGTTGGTCGGCATCGTATTGGCAACTCTCGCTTCACTCGTGCTGCCGATCGACGTCGAGCGTATTGCTCTCGACGGGTCCCTGCTGGACTCGATCGGACTTCCTGCCCTGCCGGACGGCCAGTGGCTCGGCGTCGCAACCGGCATCTTGACCATCGCCCTGATTGCCAGCGTCGAGAGTCTGCTCTCGGCTGTGGCCGTGGACAAGATGCACTCGGGCCCGCGTTCGAATTTCGACCGCGAGATGCTCGGTCAAGGTACTGCGAACATGGTGTCAGGGGCGATCGGCGGGCTGCCCGTCACGGGAGTGATCGTGCGCAGTGCCACCAACGTCGAAGCCGGTGCGAAGTCCCGTGCGTCGTCGATCATGCACGGCCTGTGGATCCTGCTGTTCTCGGCCGCGCTGGCCGGGTTGGTTCAGCAGATTCCGAAGTCTGCACTTGCCGGTCTGTTGATCGTCATCGGTATTCAACTGGTCAAGCTGGCGCACATTCGGTTGGCCCGGCGGACCGGTGACCTGTGGGTGTACGGCATCACGGTGGTCGGAGTCGTGTTCCTGAACCTGCTCGAGGGCGTACTCATCGGACTGGCACTGGCGATCGCCCTCCTGGTGTGGCGTGTCATTCGCGCATCGGTCACGGCAGAAGAGTTGGGCGACAAGGATTCCGGGAAGTGGCGGGTGCTGGTCGAGGGGTCGTGCACCTTCCTCGTGCTGCCCAAGCTCACGTCGGTACTCGCCGGCATTCCGCCGCGGTCCGAGGTCACGGTCGAGCTGTCCGTCGACTTTCTCGACCACGCCGTCTTCGACGTCATCGAAGAGTGGGCAAGGCAGTACGAGTTGGCAGGTGGGTCGGTGACTATCGACGAAGTCGGATCGGTGAGCATGGAGAGCGCGACCACCGGACCGCCCAAGCGCGGCGCAGCAGTCACCGACCTACGAGGCTTGCTCGCTCCGTGGGGGAGTTGGCAACCACAGGCTTCGGGAAGGAATCTGAGCAGCCCGCCTGCGCTGCGGCCCATTCTCGACGGGGTGTCCAACTACCATCGCCACCGCGCCGAAGCGATACGGCCACACATGGATCAGCTGCGCGACGGGCAGAATCCGGACTCCCTTTTCCTTACCTGCGCAGACTCGCGAGTGGTGCCGAACATCATCACGAGCAGTGGCCCAGGAGACCTGTTCACTGTGCGCAACGTCGGAAACCTGGTTCCTGCCGGCGGACGCGATACGTCGGTGGAAGCGGCGTTGGCATTCGCGATCGACGAGTTGGGCGTCAGTTCGGTTATCGTGTGCGGACATTCAGGCTGCGGAGCGATGCAAGCACTCCTGACCGACAGTTCGTCGGAATCGGGAGCCATCGGGGAATGGCTGCGTCACGCCGAAACGAGTTTGCAGGCCTACACGAGTGGCCATCCGGTCGCCCGCGCTGCCGCCGAGGCGGGTTTCTCGGAGGTCGATCAGCTCGGAATGGTCAACGTTGCAGTGCAATTGCAGACTCTCGAACGACATCCACTCGTCGGTAAGGCCCGCGTCGACGGTCGCCTGCGTATCGCCGGGTTGTTCTTCGACATCGGATCGGCTCGGGTCATCGAAGTGAGTTCGTCCGGGATCGGGGAGCTGATCGAGACCTGAAAGGGCTAAACGGATCCGGGTTGATCCCTGAGCTCGACCAGCAGGCGAGCCCCGCCGAGCGGACTGTCGTGGAATGTCGTGCGTCCGCCGTGCAGGGCCGCCTGTTGCGCCACCAATGCCAGGCCCAAACCGGAGCCCGTCTTGCCTGCCGTCGACCCGCGGGTGAACCTTTCGAAGACGCTCGAGCGTTCCTCGGCCGGTATTCCGCAACCGTTGTCGTCGATCGTGATCGTGACTGTGTCCGGTGAATCGACCGGGCGCGCGAGGGTGATGCGCACGGTGCTCGCGCCACCGTGGCGGACGGCATTGGTGATCGCGTTGTCGAGGATCAACCGGATTCCGCCGGGAAGAGCCCGGATGCAATAGGGGAGTGGGGAATCCACGGTGACGACGCTGACGTCGAGGCCGCGATGATGTCGGCGTGCGTCGTCGGCAGCGATGTCGCAGACCTCGGTCAGATCCGTGTCCTTGAAATCCTCGGCAGTCGAGAGTTCACCCTTCGCCAGTCGCTCGAGGTCTCGCAGCGTTGATTCGACGCGGCCCTGCGCGCGGGCCAGATCTGTGAGGATCTCGCGTCTTTGTTCGTGATCGAGGTCGTGAATGGACAACACCTCGATGTCGGTTCGCATCGCCGTCAACGGAGTTCGGAGTTCATGAGCCGAGGCGGAAGCGAAGTCTCGCGCGGCGGCAAGGGCCGAGTCGGTCGCGGCCTGTGCCCGGGCGACATCGCTGAGCATCGATTCTGCTGCTGCGGCAAGCTCGTCCGCTTCACGGATGCCGGAAATTTCGGTGGCGAGATCGGGATCGCGTCGGGCGATCCGGCGGGTCAGTTCCACGAGTGGGCGCACCGCCGGGCCGCCGAACAACCACCCGAGAGCTGCAGCGGCCCCGACGGCACCGACGCCGAAGAAAGCGACCTGGCGTTGTTGGTCGACGGTGATGTCCCGCGCTTCGGCGTAGGGAACTGCCAGCGAGACAAGGGCGTTGATGCCGTCGGCCTCGGCGGTGTATGCCCGGTACTTGGTGCCGTCCACATCGACGGTGGCCGAGCCGACCGGGAGTTCGGGCAGACGGGTCGGGGTGCTGGATTTGACGGTTCCGTCGGTGTCGGAGCGGATGGTCACGGAAAACGCGCCGCCATCTCCGAATGCTCCCAGGAACGGTCCCGCAGTGGCGGCGTTGGCCACGATCACTGTCGACGCCGTCTCCAGCCGACGGTCCAGCTGGGACAGGTTGTTTCGAGCGATGGCCAACGCAACGACTACACCGAGAGCGATGACGATGAACGTCGCCCCCAGTGCCGCGGCCGCGGCAACGCGGGTTCGAAGTGAGAAGCGGCGACGCTTCACGGGTTCTCCCGAAGCACGAACCCGACGCCGCGGACGGTATGGAGAAGGCGAGGTGAACCGCCGGATTCGAACTTGCGACGCAGGTAGCCGATGAACACGTCCACGACGTTCGTGTCGGCGACGAAGTCGTAGCCCCACACCAGTTCGAGGAGGCGTTCGCGAGTGAGCACGATGCCGGAATTGTGAGCGAGTACTTCGAGGAGTTCGAATTCGCGTTTGGTGAGCGGTACTTCCTTGCTGTCGACACGAACTCTGCGGCCGGAGAGGTCGATGTCGAGGTTGCCGACGCGCAGGGTGTTCGTTCCCTCGGTGTGATCGCCGGCAGGGGTGTTGCTGCGCCGGAGCATCGCGCGGATCCGGGCAACCAGTTCGGCGAGGACAAAAGGCTTGACCATGTAGTCGTCTGCACCGGATTCTAGCCCGGCGATGCGATCGTCGACCGAGTTGCGTGCGCTGAGCACGCAGATCGGGATTTCGTTGCCGGCGGCTCGAAGCGCCGTCACCACTCCGGTGCCGTCGAGCACCGGCATGTTGATGTCGAGGACGACCGCGTCCGGTCGCTTGTCGGAGATCACTCGGAGCGCGTCGGCGCCGTCCACTGCCGTCAGTACGGTGAATCCCGAGAGCCGCAATCCGCGTTCGAGCGAGGTGAGGACGTCTGCGTCGTCGTCGACTACGAGGATTTTCGGTATCTCGGTCACAGCCCCATTGTGCCTTGCCTGGTACGTCGTGTTTCGCCGATCAGACCGGCAAGTCGGTACCGTCCGGACGCAGACCGGCCATGAACACCGCGACCAATCGAGGGACCAGGTTCGGCATGGCCTCGTCGGACAACTCGATTTGCGGGCGTGTCAGTTTGGCCAGAGCCATGACGAATTCGAGCGGTTGTAGATCGGAGCGAACCAGTCCGGCGCTCTGAGCGGCGCCGATTGTCGCGGTCATCTTCGCTTTCGTCACCTCGCGCACGGCCAGAACTTCGGGGGCCAACTCGGTGAAACTGCGTTCCACCAGTGCGGGAATGAGTGCACCCAGTCGCAGTTCCACGAGCCGATCCACCAACGTGTGCCACGCGCTTGTCGGATCGGTGGGCATGTCCGCAAGCGCGATGTCGGCGGCCTCTCGGACGTCGGTCAGCGTTGCGACGGCGACGGCGGTCACCAGGTCCTCGCGCGTCGGAAAGTTCCGATACAGCGTGGCTATGCCCACTTTCGCGAGTTCCGCGACGGCGTCGAGGGGCGCATCGTGCCCGCGCTCGGTGAACACCGCTCGGGCGGCGTCGACTATTGCGTTCCTGCGTTCGCGTGCATCGGCTCGCACATTCACCTCCGGTATTGACAGTTCATCATAACTGGAGGAATATCTTCCATAAAGAGTGGAGGAAAAACTTCCACTTAGGGAAGGTAGTGATGAACGTCGAAGCCGAAGCGCGGGACCGTAAGAAGCTGGTGGCCGTGGTGTTGGGCCTGTCTGCTGTGATCGGGCTGATGTTGCTCGCCTTCGTGTTGCCGTCGGTGAACAGTGGCCCGCACGAACTGAAGTTGGGTATATCCGGTCCGGCTCAGGCGACCACTCAGATCAGTGCCTCGCTCGAGGCGAGCAAGCCGGGTGCCTTCGACACCCAGGACTTCGCCGACGCCGACGCGCTTCGTGACGCGATTCGAAATCGAGACGTGGTCGGCGGAATCGTTGTCGATGCGACCGGCCCTCACGTGCTGATCGCGACCGCGGGCGGTACCCCGATCGCGCAAACCCTGACCGGAGTGGCCAGTGGACTCTCGGATGCTTCGGGAACGGAGGTTCCCGTCGAAGACGTGGTGCCGTTGACGGCGGACGACCCGACCGGTGCGGGGCTCACAGCCCTGGCCTTGCCGCTGGTGTTCGGTGGAATCATGCCCGCTGTTGTTCTCGTGCAGCTGTTTCCGCGAAGCATTGCCAAGCGAGTGCTGGGCGCCGTCGGCGTCGCGGTTGTCGCAGGTTTTGCCCTGACTGCCATTCTGCAGTTCGGCACGAACAGCCTTGACGGAAACTACCTGCTCACCGCACTCGCACTCACCATGGGCATTTCGGCTATCTCGCTTCCCATTCTGGGACTCGAATCCCTGCTCGGGATGAAGGGATTCGCATTGGGGGCCGTCACGATGATGTTCGTCGGCAATCCGCTCTCGGGGATGGCGACAACTGCGGCCTGGTTGCCCGCGGGGTGGGGTGCATTGGGACAACTGCTCCCGCCTGGTGCCGCAGGGGCATCCGTCCGATCGATGGCTTTCTTCGACGGCCACGGTGCCGCCGCACCACTTCTGGTGCTGGTGTGCTGGATCGCCGTCGGGATCGCGCTGTGCGTGGCTGCCGGTCGGAAGAAGGCGTCGACGCCGGTGGTCGAACCAGAGGTAGCCCTGGTCTAGCCGGTGCGGGTTGCGTACGGGGTGAGGTCGGGAAGCGGCCAGACCCCGTCAACGCGTTCCACGGCCAGTTCGGCGACCACCGTGTCCTCGTCCATCGGTAGGGGTCGGAGGATTCGGGGCTTTCCGGCCTCCCATTCGACGTCGATGCCTGCGGAGGTCAGCGCGTCCTCGTCGATGACGGCGACGATCAGTGGCAAGGTCAGGTCGCCGAACACCAGATCGAGCACCGAAGCGAGTGCGTCCGGGGTGGTTGCGCGAATGAATCCCGCCTCGTCGTAACTGATTCCGCGCGTCGAGACCTCGTACTCACCGAAGCGCTTGCACGCTTCCCAGTCGTCGGCGATGGCGACGTGGACGAGTCGTTGTCCGGTCATGCAGTGCTCCTGTAGTGTTCGAAATAATGAAACGTCAACGTAGCATTAATACACTGGCACGGTAACAGGAGACTTGATGGAGCAACCGCGCAGACGTGGGAGAACCAGTGACGCCGAGCGCGCCGATCGACGCAACGAGATTCTCGACGTCGCGGTCGACTCGTTTCGGGAAGTCGGGTTCGCTCGAACAACGATCGACGCGATTGCCACGGCGGCCGGCGTCGCAAAGCGCACCGTGTACAGCTACTTCGGCGACAAGTCCGCGGTCTTTGCAGCTGCGGTAGCGCGTCAGCACGCGTACGTCGACAATGCCGGCGAGGGCCAGTCCGACCTGCTGGCCGCCGCAGTGGACATCGTCATCGCCCTGCACAGTGAAAACTCGATTGCGCTGCACCGCATGATGATCGGCGAGGCACTGCAGTTCCCTGAGCTGGCTGCCGCGTTCTACGAATCCGGACCGGCCAAGTCGATTGCCTTCCTGGAGAAAATCTTGCTCGATCAGCACGGACAGAAGGCTGCGCTGAGTGCGGATCAGTTGTACACATTGCTACTCGGTGAGGAACATCGGCGGCGACTGCTCGGGCTGGCCCCAGAGCCGACACCCGAGAGAGCTGCGCAACTTGCTGCTCGTGCGACGGGGTGCATTCTGGGATCTGATCGGTAGGCTCGACGGGGTGAACAACTCTGTGGTCTGGTTTCGACGCGATCTGCGGGTAGGTGACCTTCCCACCCTGAGCGCGGCGTCGGATGGCGGCGGGCAGGCATTGGGATTATTTGTTCTCGACGAGAAACTGCTCGGACCGGCGGGCTCACCCCGCCAGGATCAACTGTTCGCCAACTTGGCGGCCCTCGACAACCAGCTCGACGGAAAATTGATGGTTGTTCGAGGTGATCCGGTGGACGTGGTGCCCCGTATGGCGGAATCCGTTGGCGCCGAAGAAGTTCACATCAGTGCAGACTACGGACCATACGGCCGACGCCGTGACGCAGCAGTGGCGGAGAAGGTGGAGTTGATCGCCACCGGTTCTCCGTACGCCGTCGCGCCCGGTCGCGTCACCAAGGCCGATGGCGATCCGTACAAGGTGTTCACACCGTACTTCCGTCAGTGGATGGAACACGGTTGGCGAGGTCCCGCGTCGACCGATGCGCAGACGGTCACTTGGTTCGATCCGAGTGAGAAGGACGGCGGCCCGCGCCGGGTGAACATTCCCGTGCCGTCTCGCGAGGTCAGCCAATTCGTGGGTGAGGCCGGTGCGCTTGAACAGTGGAAAGAATACTGCGAGAACGATCTTGACCGGTACGACGATGAACGAAATCGGCCGGACCTCGACACCACGAGCCGGATGTCGATCCCGCTCAAGTACGGCACGATCCATCCGCGAACCATGTTGGCAGATCTTTCCAAGCGGCTCGGCGACGGCGCTCAGGCTTACCGTCGCCAGCTGGCTTGGCGAGACTTCTACGCAGAGATCCTGTTTCAACGCCCCGACAGCGCACGGAAGAACTACGACAACAAGTTCGACCGCTTACGTCACGACGGCGGAGTCGACGCGGACGCTGCCTTCACTGCCTGGTGTGAGGGCAAGACCGGCTTCCCGATCGTCGATGCGGGCATGCGGCAACTCGCCGCCGAGAACTGGATGCACAATCGGGTGCGAATGATCGTTGCGTCATTCCTGGTGAAGGACCTGCACATTCCGTGGTGGCGCGGCGCACGGTACTTCATGTCGCAACTGGTGGACGGTGACTTGGCGTCCAATCAGCACGGGTGGCAGTGGACTGCGGGGTCGGGCACGGATGCCTCGCCGTTCTTTCGGGTCTTCAACCCGATCACTCAGGGGGAGAAGTTCGATCCCGACGGCACATACGTCCGTCGGTGGGTCCCCGAACTTCGCGATGTTCCAGGCAAAGCGGTCCACTCACTGAAAGCGATGCGGCCGGTCGACTATCCGGACCCGATCGTCGACCATGCGCATGAGCGTGAGGAAGCCCTCCGCCGGTACGGCGAGATCAAAGGCTGAGTGCTCAGTGATCGGCGGGCGCTACGCGGAGGCGGTTTCCGTCCAGATCTGAAATGACGAATGTCAGGCCGAAGACATCTTCGTTGGGTTCTTCGACGACCTCGACGCCCTTTGCCACCCACTCGTCGTAGATCGCCCGAATTTCGTTGCTCCCGCCGTCGACCAATATGCCGACTTCGAAATTTCGTGGTGTCGCGGGATCGAGGTCGCGTGACTTGCCGCTCCACAGTGCAAGGACCACACCGCCGCCCAGGTCGAAGGTCATGTACCGAGGGCTGAGTACCTCCGGCTTCGCGTCGAACAATTCGCCGTAGAACGCTGCTGCGGAGGCTGCATCGCTGACGTAGATCAGAAACTGATTGGGTAGTCGCACTGTGGTTTTCCCTCTCCCGTTGACATTCGGACCACCTGCAACGAGGCGTGTGCCTTCTCGTGCGGGGCCGCGTTCAACAATCCCCTCACGCCGGACGAATGTCCAAGAACGAGTGCGTCTGAGAGGCAGACGGATTTCTTATGACGACGCCGCACCGAGGTGGTAGCCGACGCTCAGGTTCGGGTAGTAGCCGTCGATGTAGCTCGAGATGAAGTAGTGATCAGGGTCGGTTGTGCGAGTTCCGTCGGTGTCGAACTGCGGATAGTCGTTGGCCATGAAGACTGCTTGTCCGCCGCCGGGGGTGGAGTAGACGACGTCGACCGTCAGGCCTCGCGGGTCCTGGTTGTATGCGGTGACGATCTCGGTCTCGTGGGGCGCGAGCGACTGGCGTGGGCTCTGCATCCACTGTCCGTAGGGATTGTCGGCGCCTACGAGATGAATTGTCTGTTCGGTGTCGTTGCTGATCGTCATCGTGATGGTATTGCCGGTTGCCGGAAGAGTTCCGGCGCTGGCGATTCCGCTCAACCCCAAAGTGAGGGCACCAGCGGCCAGGGCCGTGATTGCGGCAACTACGTAGCGTGGGTTCGTCATCGTCGGTGTCCTTTGTCCGGGTGAGCGTTCGGTTGGCTCTCTCGAAGACAACTATGTCGAAGCGGATCGATGCCGTATGTCCACTGCCCGGACCGTACGAAGGAGGAACTGTGTGTCCACCGATCGGGGGACATCTACTCCGACACTGGGACAGCTTTGACCTTTCGCTCGCCGGTGACCAGCAGTCCGATCAGTGCGACGGCCGCGAGAACCATGACGAGTGCTCCGTAGCCGCGCGTCGTATCCACCAACCCCACCTTGCCGACCAGGTAGCCGGCCAGCAATGCCGGAAGGCTGTTGGCCAGATAGGCGATGACGTAGACGGTGGACAACAAGCCCGCGCGTTCGTGGTTCTCGGCCAGCGGCATGACTGTGAGGATGGTTCCCTGGAATCCTGCTCCGAAGCCGATACCTGCCACAGCCGTACCAACCAGAATCAATACTGCAGAGGACGTTTCAGCGCCGATGAGCGTGATGGCCACCCCGAGCACCAGGGCGGTGGTTCCGATCAGCATCACGGTTCGCCCGCCGAGTTTGCGGAAGGTGAGTACCGCTGCAGCTCCGAATCCCGTCAGTGTTGCGACCATGATGGCACCGATGAGTGAGCTGTGAACGTCAAGTGCGTTGCGCGCCAACGCCGGTCCGAGTGAGAGGTAGAAACCGCCCAACGCCCAGACTGCGATCAGGCACGGTGCGGTGAGCGCAATCATCGTTCGGGCTTCCCGAGGAACGGCAAGGGTGGGGCGTAGCGACTGCCAGGCTCCGGGTCGTCCGCCCGATGTCTCGGGAGCGGCCCAAACCCCGAGGATTTCGAGAACGACCAGTACGAGAAGGACCAGGTAGACAGTGCTGGTGGGCCGGGGGAGGTGCTCGCTGATGAGACTCGAACCCACGGCGCCGACGGCAAGTCCCACTGTCGGAGCGACGCTGTTGATGATCGATCCGCGGCCGGGAGTGCGTTCGAGGTCGATCAAGGCCGAGCCCAGAGCGCTGATTGCAGCGCCGGTGGCAACACCTTGTACGACGCGGGCGATCAGCAGAATGGTCAGACCGTCGGCCGAGGCGAACAGTGCAAGCGAGATCGCCTCGAGGACGAGTGCTCCGAGCAGGACCGGGCGCCTGCCGATGTGATCGGACAGGGAACCGGCGGTCAAGAGTGTGGCGAGCAGTGCGAGAGCGTAAATGCCGAACACGAGCGTCGACGCGAGCGAGGAGAATCCCCACAACTGTTGATAGTGCTCGTACAACGGTGTCGGGGTCGCGGAGGCGCCCAGGAACGTAGCGATGATGACGGCGATGAGTGCGAAAGCGGCGCCTCGCCCCAAGCGTCGGCGTGAAGTGCTCTCGGTCGGTGGTGAAACGGTCGTTGTCATTGTCGTAGCGCTTCCCGTGCGGGTGGTGAAGACTTCAAACGCAAATACTTTGCGTTTGGGACGCTACGCCTGGCCGTAGCCTAATGCAACATCTTTGCGTTAGTATTGGATTTATGAGTCCGTCCGCAGGTCCGCGCCCCGGTGGCCGTAGTGCGCGTATCCAACAGGCCGTGCACGCGTCGGCGCGCAAGTTGCTGGAACAGCGTGATCGAGCCGAGATCACGGTGCCGATGATCGCGACCGATGCGGGAGTGACCCCGTCGACCATCTATCGGCGGTGGGGCGACATCAACGAAGTTTTTGCCGATGTCTCGATCGAGAGATTGCGACCGGACGCCGACCCGCGTGAAACGGGTTCGCTCCGAGGAGATCTGACGGTCTGGGCGCAGGACTATCTCGAGGAGATGTCGGCGCCCGTCGGTCGTGCTTCGCTGCGAGACGTGTTGATGAGCGACGATCAGACGCACGCACCGGACGGTACGAAGAAGTTCAAGTGCGCCTTCTTCTGTCGGACGCAGATCGATGTGATCCTCGCGCGTTGGCCGGAAGCTGCTGGTGTGGATGGTGATTCGGTGGTGGACCATGTGGTGGCACCGATCGTCTACCGAATCCTGTTCGACCTCGAGCCGGTCACGCCGCAGAGAGTTGCGGAATTGGTGGATCAGACTCTTGCCCTCTCGGCGCGGGTGGTTATCGAGTGACCTGCGGCTGATCGCTGCCTAGTCGGGCGTGGACGTGCATGTCGTGCCAGCCGTCGGCGTGCCTCGCGGAGCCTCGTCGAACGCCTTCTTCGCTGAACCCTGCTTTGGTGGCGACTCGGCATGACGGTGGGTTGTGGATCGAGTGCTGGAGTTCGAGTCGGTGAAACCCTGCTTTGCGAAATGCCCACTCGGACAGTGCGACTACAGCCTGGGTGCAGAGTCCACGGCCGCGCGCTGCTGGGGTCATCCAATACGCGAGTTCGGCAGTGCCGTCCCACAAGTTCACCCCCTTTACTGCGATTCGGCCGAGGAGTTCATTTGTCTCGGGAGCGGCGATCGCCCAATGGCATTCGGATTCGCGTGCCCACCCGTCTCGCCACGCGGTGAGCCAATCCCGCGCCTCGTGGATCGAGTCCGCACGGCGGACGTGCCAACGCTGAATCGACGGATCCCGAAACGCTTCCATCACGGCCGGTGCATCGTCGGGGGTCCACGGCCGGAGAATCGCGGAAGTCCCCACGCGTATCGAGGGTTGGTCCATTCCCCGGAGATATCCAGCGGCGATAGCGGGCGTGGTCAACTTGGGCACGTGAAGCATCATCGCCTACCCGTCCGATGGCAGGCAATGGCGTGAGCTTCCTGTCTTTATCGCTGCCACTCTGCGTTCAGTCGGCGCGCAGATTCCAGAGTCGCGATGGCCTCTTCGGTGTCAACTCGCGCGAGGACCAGTGCACTTACCGTGCAGGAGAGAAGGATTCGAGTGCGATCGGAGAGCGTGGCGTCTGTCTCGGCTGGAAATGCGGCATGTAATCCACTGTTGATCGCGTCTGCGAGTTCTTGGCGGTAAGCGCGGATGACGGCGGCCGCCGCGTCGTCGTGCGCGCCGAGTCCGGCAGCAGTGTTGAGGAGTAGGCAACCTCGCCGCGGTGAGTCGGCGGTCATGGTGCCGATCGCTTGTTCCAGCGAGGAAAGGTAGTCGTCGACGGCGTCCGGTCCCGGATTCGTAGTGAGATTGCGCAGACGCGGACGGATGACATGTTCGAGGTACAGCTGCACTGCGGCGTCGAACAATCCGCGCTTGTTGGTGAACGAGTTGTAGAGACTTGACCGGCTCAGTCCCGTCGCGGATTCGAGGTCGCCGAGCGATGCGCCTTCGTACCCATGTGCCCAGAACACGTCCAAAGCGGCAGCGACCACGGCTGTTGTGTCGAATTCTTGTGATCTGCCCATCAAAGCCTCGCTCTTTCTGTATCGTTCGGTCCAGTATATATTGGACCGAACGATACAGAATTCACTCTATGCAACAGGAGCTCACCGATGAACGTCGCCGGCTACATCTTCGCGGGACTGGCCGCAGCAGTGCACGTGTACATTTTTGTCCTCGAATCGATTCTCTGGACGACCCCGAAGACACGCGCCACATTCGGCGTCAAGTCAGAGGAAGAGGCGATCACTACGCAGTCGCTTGCCTTCAACCAGGGCTTTTACAACCTTTTCCTGGCAATCGTGTCCGTGATCGGCATCGTGATTGCGGCGACCGGTTCCGCGTCGGTCGGAATCGCCCTCGTACTGGCGGGCACAGGATCGATGGTTGCCGCGGGGTTGGTGTTGATTCTCTCGTCTCCCGACAAGGCCCGCGCAGCCGTCGTGCAGATGCTTTTCCCAGCCATTGCCGTCGTTCTGCTGGTTATTCACCTGCTCTGAGTTCGGCCTTACCCGCCGCCGAGCACCAGTGATTCGATCAGGGCAAAAGCGCCGTTGAGTGCTCCGCAGTCGAATGCTTCGGCCAGGGCGTAGCCGATGACGACTTCGTCGTTGCTCGGAGTGCTCGACCAGACTGCGTCGGTCTGTCTGGGGTCGGATTCCTCGTTCTTGGAGAACAGCGCGATGCGAACCCCGTCCCGGGTGAAGGCGCTGTTCGCGTCGTCGACGGGCGCGAAGGTCAGTGTCACGCCCTCGACGAGTGCCGATACCGAATACGAGCGCCGGGACAGAAACCCTTTGCCGACAGTGAGTTCGACTTCGTCGCCACCAAGAGTGAAGAACAGGTCCGCGGCAGCCCGCGTTCCGATGGGTGTGCCTTCGCGGCGTGGGGCGTCGACTCGGCGCGTCAAGAGAGCGCGTGATTCGCCGTTTCGGACGTCCACGACCCCGGTGTCGACGTCGAAGGAGATCTCGACTTTTCCGTGAATCGGGTCCATCGCGGCGTAATTGACCGTCACTGTGCCTACCCCCTGTAAGTGTGAACTCGGGTCCATAATACGTGGTGGGAGCGTTGTCCAGTATGCCCGAATCCGAAAAAATACTGCCGAATGACGCGCGTTTGAGGCCAAATGCTTCTACTCTGGGTCTTGGGTTTGTTGCGCATCCCACAAAGGTTTTTCCCACGCCAGACGAGGAGCGCCTATGAGGTTGTCGACTACTTGTTCTGTTGCTACGAAGGCTTGATCAAGCCGGAATTGCCTCTGCCGGATGGTGCTCGAGACCCATCCGGCAGAGGCAATTCTGCATCAGTTCGGGCCTTTAGCCGCCGGCGAATTTTTCCGAGGTGCCGAGATCGATCGGCAGTGCGATCCCGGTGATCCCGCGTCCGGCCGGCCCCACCAGGTAGAACACCGCATCCGCAATCACTTCGGGGTCGACCCACGGATGGGGCAGCAGATTCAGCTTCGACATGATGGGAGCGGTGTCCGCGAGGACGGGATTCTCCAAGTCTGGACGGAACGCGCGAACCATCGGTTCGTTGTCGATCATCGTGGTTCGCACATTGCCCGGGTGCACGGAGTTGACCCGAATGTCCGCCCAGCCGAGTTCGTTGGCCAGAGACTTCGCCAAACCGCGAACGGCGTGCTTGGACGCGGAATAGTGTGCGATACCCGGCACGCCGCGAAGGCCGGCCATCGAGCTGATCAACACGATCGACCCACCCCGATTGCCGTTCATGATGTGCGGAATCGACACTTTGGTCGTCAACCAGACGCCGGTGACATTGATGTCCATCAGCTCGCGGAACTCTTCGGCGCTCAGATCCCAGGACAGCTTTGCCGACGCCGCGATTCCCGCGTTGGCAATCACGATGTCCAGCCGGCCGAGCTCCTCGACTCCGGCGTCGACTGCCGATTTCAGGGCATCGAGGTCGCGAGTGTCCGCTACGGACGCGACGATGCGCCTGCCCTGAGCTTCGACCAGTGCGACGGTCTGGGCGAGGTCGGCCTCGGTGGCCATGTCGTACCCCGCCGTTGCGACCGGCGCGCAGAGATCCACCGCGATGATGTCCGCGCCCTCGGACGCGAGCTTGACGGCATGCGCGCGCCCTTGACCACGCGCCGCTCCGGTGATGAATGCGACCTGACCGTCCAAATTGCCCATCGAACTTCCCCTGCCCGTGTAAAGCGCCAAAACTGGAACGTGTTCATACTGCTATGTCCGGTGCCGGGCAGGCAGGGGAATTCGCGAAATCCTTATCCGCGAAGGAGTTTGGACAGCTCGTCTAATACGCTCGCGTCCTCGATGGTCGACGGGACCGTGTACTCCTCGTTGTCGGCGATCTGCCGCATGGTCTTGCGGAGGATCTTGCCGGAACGAGTCTTCGGTAGTGCGGCGACGACGGTGACGTCCCGGAACGTGGCGACAGCACCGATCTGGTCGCGCACCCGCGCGACCAGTTCCTGTCGGAGAGTTTCGGGATCGATGTCGACGCCGGACTTGAGCACGACGTAACCGCTCGGCCGTTGCCCCTTGAGTTCGTCGTGAATGCCGATGACGGCGCATTCGGCGACCGCCGGGTGGCCCGCGACGACAGCTTCCATGCTTCCGGTCGAAAGACGGTGTCCGGCAACGTTGATCACGTCGTCGCTGCGCCCGAGGACAAAGACGTAGTTGTCCTCGTCGATGTATCCGGAGTCTCCGGTGAGGTAATAGCCTTCGAATGTCGACAGGTAGGACTTCACGTACCGATCGTCGTCACGCCACAGTCCGGCGAGTGTTCCGGGAGGAAGTGGCAGGCCGATCACGATGTTGCCCTCGGTGCCCGGTCCCACGAGTTCGCCCTTGCCGTCGACGATTTCGACGCGGTATCCGGGGCAGGCGACGGTGGGTGAGCCCGCTTTGATCTCCATGGGTTCGAGGCCGCGCAGATTCGCGCAGATTGCCCAACCGGTTTCTGTCTGCCACCAGTGATCGACCACCGGGCGATCGAGAATCCGAGTAGCCCACTCGTAGGTGTCGGGATCCAAGCGCTCGCCGGCCGCGAACAGCGTGTCGAGCGACGAGATGTCGTACTTGGCGAGCTCTTTTGCGTCCGGGTCGGCCTTGCGGACCGCGCGGATGGCTGTCGGAGCGGTGAAGAGTGCCGATACCTTGTATTCGGAAATGATGCGCCAGAATGCACCAGCGTCGGGGGTGCCGACGGGCTTGCCTTCGTACATGACCGTCGTGGCTCCGGCGAGCAAAGGTCCGTAGACGATGTAGGAGTGGCCGACCACCCAGCCGACGTCGGAGGCGGTCCACCAGACCTGGCCGGGGCTGATGTCGTAGAGATTCTTCATCGTCCACGTCAACGCAACGGCATGGCCACCGTTGTCCCGGACGACGCCCTTCGGCTTACCGGTTGTTCCCGAGGTGTAGAGGATGTAGAGCGGATCCGTCGCGGCGACCGACACCGGGCCGGCAGGTGTGGCATCGGCGATCAGCTCGTCCCAGTCGAACCAGGCTGCGGCACTTGACTTGTAGTCGGCAGCAGCGCCGGGAATCTGCTCACGATTCTTCACGATCACGGTGTGAGCGGGGGTGGCGGACAGTTGCAGAGCCTTCTCGACCATCGGCAGGTACTCGATGGTTCGGCCGGGCTCGAGGCCACCGGACGCCGTCACGAGCACCACGGGGCCGGCGTCGTCGATACGCGTGGCAAGTTCCTTGGCTGCGAAGCCGCCGAACACCACTGAATGCACAGCACCGATACGGGCACACGCCAGCATGGCGATCGCAGCCTCGGGGATCATCGGCATGTAGATGATGACACGGTCACCCGCGACAACACCCTGATCTTTCAGGAGACCGGCGAAGAGTGAGACCTGCTCGAGGAGTTCGGAGTAGGTGTACGTGGCCTTGGTGGGGACCATCGCGGAGTCGAAGATCAACGCGGTCTGATCGCCGCGGCCGTCGCGGACGTGCCGATCGAGGGCATTGAAGCTGGTGTTGAGCGACGCATCCGGGAACCAGCGATAGATCGGTGCGGCGGAATCGTCGAGGGCCCTCGTGGGCGCGACATCCCAGTCGACGGCACGCGCTGCATCGAGCCAGAACTTCTCCGGCTGATCCATGCTCTCGCGATACGCGTCGGCATACGTGTTGTGGGACGCCTGCTCAGAAGAGCTCATCGACGTGTGTCCTCTCGTGAACTTCGCTAACCCGTGACTTGAAACACCTTAGGTTACTGCCAGTGCCGTGCGCCTCAGTGTTTGTGCGAGTACCGTCCGTTTGCGCCGGACGGGCCTGTCCCGTCGGCCAGTGGTGCGTCGCGGGTGGGATAGGCAGGTGGGATCAGGCAGCGACTGAAGGGGGAATCGGTGTGACGGATACGGCGCAACGTGCGGGCTTCTGGGGAGTCCTCACTCAGCGCGATTTCCGGCTTCTGTGGACCGGCGACGCCGTCAGCGGCATCGGAAACGGTGTCACGACCGTCGTGCTGCCGCTGATCGCGCTTCGCGAATTGGAAGCGAGTAACTTTCAAATCGGGGCGCTGGCCTCGGCGGTGTGGTTGCCGTGGTTGATCGTCGGACTACCCGCCGGTGCCTGGATCGACCGGCTGCCTCGCCGTCCGATCATGGTGATCGCGAACGCTGCGTGCGCGCTGCTCTTCGCGAGCGTCGCGATCGCCGGCCTCATGGAGGCGGTGACATACGGCCACTTGCTTCTGGTTGCGCTGCTCACCGGTACGGCCACCGTTTTCTTCCAGGCGGCCTACCACGCATATCTCCCCACGGTGCTCGACGAAGCGGATCTGGTCGAAGGGAACTCGAAGATACAGGGCGCCGAGGCCGCAACCCGGGTGATCGGCCCGAGTATCGGTGGACTGTTGGTAGCGACTGTCGGGCTGGCAGCCGGTCTGCTGGTCGATGCTTTCACCTTCGTCGTCTGCTCAGTGTGCATCTGGCTGATTCGTGCGCAGGAAACGGTTGACCGCGGACAGGGCCGCCGAGAACCGTTTCGGCGCCAGATAGCGCTCGGACTGCGATTCGTCGCAGCTGATCCGTAGCTGCGGCCCATCGTCGTCTACGGGACTCTTCTCAATTTCGGTCTCGCCGGGTACACCACGATCCAGATCGTTTTCCTCGAAAAGACAGTTGGCGTGGGGGAGTTCGGACTCGGACTTCTGTTGGCGATTGCCGGGGTCGGCGGAATTGTCGGGTCGATGGTCGCGCGCCCGCTCGGGCGCCGATTCGGTACTGCCCGAAGCGTTCTCATCTGTCAGTTGGTGACGGGGCCGTTCATCCTGTTGGCACCTCTGACGACGTACGGCGCCGGCCTGTTCTGGTTCTGTGCGGGAGGAATGGTGATGATTGCCGGCGTCGTGTCCTGCAACGTAGTGCTCGGCAGCTTCCGTCAGAGTTACTGTCCGCCGGACCGTCTCGGTCGAGTGGTGGCGACGAGTATGTTCCTGTTGCACAGCACTATTCCGCTGGGTGCACTATCCGCAGGCTTCCTGGGTGATCTCGTAGGTGTGCGCGGAACCATGTGGATCATGGCCGGGTTGATCGCGCCGTGCGGATTGGTCTTGCTCTTCAGTCCACTGCGCGGCATCCGCGATCTACCGAGTCGGCCCGCCGAGTCACTGCGCTAGAGAATCACTGTGGCAGCGAATCACGGCGGTGAGCTGCTGCGGCCTCTTCGCTTCGAATCGCGATACGAAGAGTCGCGAGCATGAACAGCGAGACGGCAAAACCGAATAGCGCGCCGAACTGGTCCTGCGTGAACAGGTACACCTGCGTCACCAGAAGGCTCACCACGATCGATGCGCGCAGTAGCCGCAAGGCCCGGAGGTAAGGACCGCGGAAGAGGAACCACACTCCCAGAACCACAAGAACTCCGGTTGCAGCCGTGGAGATCTGGACGACGAGGTCGGAGACGTCGTCAGCTTCGACGCCGTTCTCGGAGACGAGTGCGTAGATCACCTGGGCTATCGCGAGGAGGGCCTGCAAGACGAACAGTGTCAGTACCAGTCGGCGGACAATTCGGTGCCCGAGCAGTGCTTCGGCCCGTTGGAAGAACACGTTGCGAGCACGCGTGATCTTCGATTCGATACCGCCGACCGGCGGAGTCTGTGTGTGCAAGCCGGCCTTGATCGAGTCGACGAGACCGATGAGGCTGCGGTCTTCGACGCCGTCGAGTACGCGGAGGGCGTGGTTGTACTGGATCTCGTCGAGCTGACCGAGAGCGAGGTCCGAGAGCGCTCGCGCGCCGATGGCGAGCCGATGACGATCATTCATACCGCGCCGAATCACCACCTCGCGCGCGGCCAGATAGAAGAGGACGAAGACGACGTACATGATCGCGATGGCAGGCTGGTAGAAGTAGTCGACGTCGGCGGTGACAAATTTTCCGACCTCGTCGATGAAGAGGCCGAATCCGATTCCGCCGACGAGGGTCGCCAGATCGCGCATGCGAGAGCCCTCGGTGATGGCAGTCGAGACGATGGCGACGGCCATCAGCAATCCACCCCACAAAACGTGGGCGATGTGGAGGGAACCGCCCCCGATCTGGGGATAGCCGGTTGCCGCAAGGTAAGCGCGGGTGATCAGCACGGTCGCAATGGCAGCGAACAGGAAGAGCTCGAAACGAGCCAGTGCTGCACGGTCGTAACTGTGCGGCAGAGTCAGTGCAGTCCGATCCTTCGTCGTCATTGCGGAACTCCCAGGTTTCGATAGCGCGCGATACGGGAGGACTGGCGATCGGTGTCTGACTCCTCGGCGAGAATGAAGAGCTCGTGCGCGATTGCTGCCCCTACTCTCTTGGAGAATTCCACGGGCTCGTCGGCCGCGTCAGGGGTTTCGGGAATGATGGCGTCGATCACGCCGTCTCGAAGCAGATCCAACGAACGAATTCCCTGCGCTGCGGCCATCTCCGGGGCGTGACTGATGTCGCGATGGACAATCGCGCTTGCGCCTTCCGGTGGCAGGGGAGCGAGCCACCCGTTCTGTGCCGCGAGTACCCGGTCGGCAGGTAACAGCGCCAGAGCGCCACCGCCGGTTCCCTGACCGAGCAGCACTGACACTGTCGGGGTTTTCAGCGTCACGAGGTCGGCGATGCAGCGGGCGATCTCAGGGGCCAGTCCACGTTCCTCCGCTTCTTTGGACAACGACGCGCCCAAAGTGTCGATCACGAGGACAAGCGGGAGTTGTAGTTCTTCGGCAAGTTTCATGCCCCGTCTCGCTTCACGAAGCGCGGCCGGTCCCATCGTGGTGAGCGCGGATTGTCCACTGCGGTCCTGGCCGAGCAGGATGCACGGAAAGCCTCGGAAGCGGGCGAGCGAGAGCAAGATCGTCTTGTCGGTTTCACCCTGCCCGGTGCCGCTGAGTGGTACCTGTTCGGTCGCGGCATGGCGGAGCAACTGCCGGATGCCTGGTCGATCCGCCCGGCGCGAGAGCATCACCGACTGCCAGGCAGGGACATCGGGAATCTCGGGCGAGGGAATCGGGTCCGCGACTGCCGGAGTCGGGGGATCGGTGAGCACGCACAGCGCTCGGTTGACCAGCAGACGGAGGCGGTCCACCGGGACGACGCCGTCGATCACGCCGTTGCGGTACAGGTTCTCGGAGGTTTGGATCCCGTCGGGAAACTTTTCGCCGTAGAGGGATTCGTAGACACGGGGGCCGAGGAAACCCACCAGGGCGCCCGGTTCCGCGACGGTGATGTGGCCGAGAGATCCCCACGACGCAAAAACCCCGCCAGTGGTGGGATTACGCAGGTACACCAGGTAGGGCAGGTGTGCAGCCTTGTGAACAGCCACTGCCGCAGCGATCTTCACCATCTGAACGAACGCGACGGTTCCCTCCTGCATTCGTGTTCCGCCAGAGGTGGGCGAGGCGAGCAGTGGGAGTTGTTCTGCCGTAGCACGTTCGACGGCGGTCACGATCCGTTCGGCTGCAGCAACTCCGATCGAACCGGCGAGAAAGCTGAATTCACAGGCAATCACCGCGACCCGACGCCCCCGAACTGTGCCGACGCCGGTGACGACGGACTCGTCTACTCCGCTCTTCTCGCGGGCCTTCTTCAGGTCTTCCGCGTACTTCGGCCCAGGCCCGACGTCGACGGGCGGGGAGTCCCACGAGACGAAGCTCTCGGGATCGAGTACCGCAGTGAGTAGTTCTTCGGCCGAGATTCGCACAACGTCCTCCAAGTAAGCAGCACCCCGTCCAGGATGAACCTACCTGGACGGGGTGCCGCCGGGATCGCGTGGCGTCAGTTGTGCGCCGGAGAATCAGCGTCCGAACGCTTCCTTCCATGAAACGACCTTGCCGATGCGAAGGATGGAGCGCTGGTAGATCTTTGCCGCGATCATCGACAACGCAGCAGTCACGACCAGCATCAACAGAATGGTTCCTACGATCTGGAAAGGAGAAGCTACACCGGCGGAAATGCGCAGGGGCATGAGGATCGCCGAGAACGGCGGAATCCAACTCAGCACGTTGCTCAGGGTTCCTTCGGGATTGCTCACCGAAACGAAAGCCACGCTGACCATTGCCATGACAAGCAGTGCGAGTGGCATCGCGGTGGCATTGACGTCCTCCTGCCTCGAGACCATGGACCCGGCAGCGGCGTACAGCACGGCGAAGAAGAGGAAGCCGAGAATGAACCACCCGAGAGTGCCGAACAGAACACCGATCGCGGTGCCCGTCACGGTCAGGACGCCCGTCGCCAATCCGGTCGCGACGCCCGCGACAGCATAAGCAGCCATCTGGATCAGGCCGACAGCGCCGATTCCGAGAACCTTGCCCCACAACAACTGCAGCGGACGCAGAGTCGAGAGCAACAACTCGACGACGCGACTGGACTTCTCCTCGACGACGCCCATCGCCACGTACGTTCCGAACAGCAAGATCTGCATGTACAGGAGCACCACGGCAGCGATCGACATCGCTATGCGTTGTCCCTGTTCGGGATCCGGCGGATCGATGGCATCGATGGTGACCACTGCGGTGGACGTGGCTTCGGTGAGCTGAGCCGGATCGATCCCCGCGGCGGACAGCGCATTCGACTGTGCCTGTTGTGCAACGGAACTCTCGATGACGGCGCGCAGATTCGTGGGCACTTCTTTCTTGGTCACGACAGTGACGCCGCCGCCCGATCCAGCGATCACGGCCACGTCGAGGTCGCCGTCCTTGACCTGACCACGCGCGGTCCCGTCGTCGGAAACCTCCGTCACCGTCACCGGATTTCCGAGGGTGTCGCCGATGGACACCATCGTGGCACTGAGCGACTGGTTGCCGACCAAGCCGATCTTCGACTTGTCCTCGTCGCCACCGGAAAAGAGTGAGAAGGCGATGATGCCGCCGATGATCGCGACCAGAATGATGACGTTGCTGATCACAAAACTCTTCTTCGAGATCTGCGTCATGAATTCGCGTCGAGCGACCAACCCGATGGCTCGACCTCCACTCAACTGGTTGCTCATGCGGCTACTACCTCTCGGAACAGATCGGTCAGTGACGGACGTCGTAGCGTGAACTCGTGCACCGGACCGGTTTTCAACGCTGCATGCAGGATCTGCTGATCGTCGGCGGTGCCGTCGACGCTCAGGAGTGTTCGACCGTCGAGGTGGCTCAGCGTGGTGACACCGATCAGATGGTGTGCCCAACCGACCGGCGCGTCAGGGGCGAAGACTTCGATTCGGCCGTCCCCCTTGCCTCGTAGTTCGTCGACAGTTCCGATCTCTCGCATGCTGCCGCGGCTGATGATGCCCACGCGATCGCACAGGCGCTCCACCAGATCCAGCTGATGGCTCGAGAAAATAACGGGAACACCGGTGCGGGCCTTCTCGACCAACACGTCACTCATGACGTCGACCGCTACCGGATCCAGACCCGAAAATGGTTCGTCCAGAACGAGTACCGAAGGATCGTGAACCAGCGCCGCTGCAAGCTGAACTCGTTGCTGATTGCCGAGGGAGAGGGAGTCGACGGTGTCCTTGACGCGTTCGGCGATGCCCAGACGTTCGGTCCACCGCTCAGTGGCCGCATGCGCGTCGGCTTTCGAGAGTCCATGTAGTTCGGCCAGATAGGAAAGTTGCGCTCCCACCTTCATCTTGGGGTAGAGGCCGCGTTCTTCCGGCATGTATCCGATAGTGCGACGCACGTCGAGGTCGACGGGTTTGCCGCCGAGACGAACTTCCCCCGAATCTGCTCCGAGGACACCCAACGCAATGCGCATCGTGGTCGTCTTGCCGGCGCCGTTACTGCCGACAAATCCGAAGATCTCGCCCGGGCGGACTTCGAAACTCAGGTTGTCGAGTGCAACGACGTCGCCGTAGCGTTTCGAGATGCCGTCGATCGTGAGGGTGGCTGACATGGGTCCTTCCCATCGGTCGAGTGGTGCGCTTCGGTAATACGGGTCAGAAGTCGAACTCTTCCGAATCAATCGGATCCGGGTCTGGATTGGTCCACGAGAGAATCATCGCGGGCGTGCACGCGCCGATCAGCATTGCAGTCAGTGCCAATAAACCTCCCGTGTAAGGCAGCCTCTCTACATTCCACTGCACCGACGAGGTGAAAATGAGGAAAATGGCGACAATGAACACCAACGTTTGGGTCACGCTCAACCCGACAGAGCGAGCGTCATTGCGTTGCTGGATCTCCCATTCGTCCAAAGCCTGCCGCGGCGCATCCCCTTGCCGACCCGACACGATTTGAAGTGAGGACCACGTCGGCAGGAACAACAGGGTGAGGATCGGCCAAGCCACCGCGAAGAGCGGATTGAACAGGCACGCTATGCCGACGGCAACCATGGTGGTGAACAGGACTCCGAGGGCGACGACGAGTACGCGCCGACGTCGACGGGTCCGCCACTTCGGGAGCCAATGTCGGAACGTCTCCTCGTTCTGCAGGAACCGCCGAGTGCGATGGGCCTGGTAGCGGTCGATCAGATTCGATTCAGGCACTTGGCTTTTCACTCCCCTCGATAATGCGGTCAGTCCGGTAGACCTCCGTCGACGGTGCGTTTCGGTAGACCTCCGTCGACAGTGCATTCCGGTAGACCTCCGTCGACAGCGGCCCGAACTCCGTCCGCGAGAACACCGCCTCGACCGGTAGGTCGAATACCCAGCAGATCCGAAATGCAAGATCCAGGCTGGGGTAGTGGTCGCCGCGTTCGAGTGCCCCCACCGTCTGCGGATTGACGTCGACGAGTTGTGCAAGCTGGGCCCGACTCATCTTCCGCTCGGCGCGAAGCACTCCGATGCGATTGAAGATAGGGAGCGCGTCTCCCCGCCGGACTGGGCTCATGTATCAAAGTGTTGTAAAAACCCAACAGTTTGTCAACACGAACCGCGATTGTCTCGCTTCTGGGTGATGCCGGCGGATAAGGTTCGGGCAATGGAAGGGGCTTCACATGGTGGTCGAACAGTTGGTGCTCGAGAAGTCCCGCCTGGTCGTGCAGGTGCGCGAGGACGGTAGCTACAGCGTGGGACCGCAAGGGCGCGAACCGCTCTGGCGCGATCCGATGGAGAAAGGTGCCGTCATCGGTATCGGTCAGCACACTCCGGGGGATGTCGAAGGTGAGTCATGGTGGGTCGTGTACGGCCAGTCGGACACGACGGGTGACGTCACCGTTCGACTCGAGGACGGGTCGCACGTGCCGGTTTTGCGTCTCGGCGAGATCTTCGCCAGTGAATGGGTGAGCACCCCGCAGCAGGCGTTGTTGTACCGGTCTGATCGCCCGGTGGAGTCGCAGCCCACCAAACTGTCGGTCTTGTTCGCCAGACCGAAGTTCATGCCCAAGGCGGCGTTTCCGGAGAATGATCGTTTGTAGGTCTCGCGAGGTCGGCTGTGGAGGGGCGGTCGGGCTTGTGCTCAAAATGTTACGGTACGTACTGTACCGTTTGATGATGACAACTTGGCCGAACGACCTCGCAGTGGCGCAAGTGCGCGTAGCGCGACCCACCGACCGACTCGACGACGTGATTGCGTTCTATCGCGACTGCCTTGGATTGCCGGAGCTCTACCGGTTTTCCGGACATGCCGGCTACGACGGAATCATGCTGGGTCTGCCGGATGCGAACTATCACCTCGAATTCACGACCCACGAAGACGGAAGCCCGTGCCCGGCGCCGACGCAGGACAACTTGTTCGTGCTCTACTTCGCCGGCGAGTCGGCGATGTACGAGGTGGTTCAGCGACTGGGTGAGGCGGGGCACGAACCCGTCGAAGCCGAGAATCCGTACTGGGAGGAGAATTCGGGAATGACTTTCGAGGACCCTGACGGCTGGCGGCTGGTGCTCATGCCGCGGCCGGTGCTGTAGATGGTGCGCGCCCGCGACGAGCGGATCGACGATGCAGTACTGTCCGCGACCCTGGAATTGCTGGGGGAGAACGGGTATGCGGAGCTGTCGATCGGATCGGTGGCGACGAGGGCGGGTGTGCATCGTCCCGCCATCTACCGGAGATGGCAGTCGAAGCGGCACCTGGTGGTGGACGTCGTCGTGGCGCATATCGGCACTGATCCAACGCCGGACACCGGCGATCTCAGGGCGGACCTGGTCGCCGGCATCACGACATTGGTTGTGGGACTGAGCGAAACGGTAGTTGGTCGGATACTGCCCGCGTTGGTCGCGGATCTGGCCGCGGACCCGGAATTGGCGCGGGATTTCCAGTCGGCGTTCTTTCAGCCGCGACGCGATTCCACTGCAGCAGTGCTGGAATCGGCGCGTCTACGCGGCGACATTCGGAGCGACTTCGACCTGGACTTCGTCCTGGACGCCTTGGCGTCCCCGATCTATTACCGGGCGTTGTTCCGTCACTTACCGCTGGACACGCTCCTGGCTGAGCAGGCCGTCGATTCTGTTCTGCTGACGTTGGCTCCGCACGAGAATCTCTGAAGACGTTTGGGCTCAGTTCAATTCGAGTGGATCAGGTCCGACACGGCTGTCGGTGTTCAACGATGCGATGGCAGCTGACTCGTCGGCATCGAGTGCGAAGTCGAAGATCGCGGCGTTCTCGCGCATGCGGGCTGGTGTGACCGACTTCGACAGTACGGTGTGTCCCTGCTCGAGATGCCAGCGCAGAATGATCTGCGCCGGGCTCTTTCCGTGTGCTGCAGCAACTTTCCCGATGGTCGGGTCGTCGAGGATAGTTCCCTGTCCCAACGGACTCCAGGCCTCGATTTCGATGCCGCGGCTCTGTGCGTACTCTCGTGACGCGTGCTGTTGCAGTCTGGGATGCAGTTCGACCTGGTTGACGGCTGGGGTGATCGAGCTGTGCTGGGCCAGCAGGTCGAGGTGTTCGGGGAGGAAGTTGGAGACACCGATCGCACGGGCGCGACCGGAGGCGAGAATCTCTTCGAAAGCGGCCCAGGTCTCCACGAACAGGCCCTTTGCCGGCGCCGGCCAGTGGATCAGATACAGGTCGACGTAATCGACGCCGAGCTTGTCGAGGCTCGAGTCGAATGCGGCGAGCGCTCGGTCGTGGCCTTGATCGTCGTTCCACAGCTTGGTGGTGACGAACAGCTCTGACCTAGGGATATCCGAACCTGCGATGGCGCGGCCGACCCCGGCTTCATTTCCGTAGATCGCGGCCGTGTCGATGTGGCGGTAGCCGATCTCGAGAGCGGTGGCAGTGACCTCTTCGGTCTGGGCGTCCGGTACCTGGAAAACGCCGTACCCGACTTGCGGGATGGTGATCGGTTCGCCGGTGGTTCCGTGAGTCAGTGTGCGGTCGGGGATCGACAACATTGAAGAGCGCCTTTCAGGACTGTGTATGGCGGTCCGACCGGGGATCGTGTCGCCCGTGAACCACCTATGCCGCGCATGCAACTATTGCGTGCGCCTGATAAATAGTTGCACACGCGGGTTGTCTGCGCAAGCAGCGCTGTCGGCTACTCCTCGAAGAGTTGTCCGTTCTCCATCCGCCACCGCCGCGTGCTGCGGGTGGATTGGAGCATGCGTCGATCGTGAGTGACGAGGAGGAGGGTTCCCTCGAACGACTCCATCGCCTGCTCGAGTTGTTCGATCGCCGGAAGGTCGAGATGGTTCGTCGGCTCGTCCAGTACCAGTAGATTCACGCCGCGAGCCTGCAGTAAAGCCAGTGCAGCCCTTGTTCTTTCGCCAGGGGAGAGTGAAGCGGCAGATCTGAGCACGTGGTGTCCACGCAGGCCGAACTTGGCGAGGAGCGTGCGGACATCGGCGTCTGGCCAGTCCGGAACCTGAGCACCGAAGGCCTCGACTACTGGTTGATCGCCTTCGAACAATCCGCGCGCCTGATCGATCTCACCGATCGCGACACCTGAACCCAAAGACGCGATGCCCTCGTCTGGGACGAGTTTGCCGAGCAGGACGTTCAGGAGGGTGGTCTTGCCTGCACCGTTCGCGCCCGTGACGAGGATTCGATCGCCCCAGTCGATTTGCGTCGTAACCGGACCGAAAGTGAACTGACCGCGCGTCACCTTGGCGCCGTTCGTGGTTGCGACAACGGAACCGGACCGCGGAGCCGCCGCGATCTCCATACGAAGTTCCCACTCTTTACGCGGTTCCTCGACCACTTCGAGTCGCTCGATGCGGCGTTGAGTCTGGCGGGCCTTCGCGGCTTGCTTCTCCGTCGACTCGGTCCGCAATCCGCGTCCGATCTTGTCGTTGTCCTTGGCCTTACGACGCGCGTTGCGGACGCCGTGTTCCATCCAGTTGCGCTGCATCTGTGCACGATCTTCGAGATCGGAGCGGGTGCCGGCATATTCCTCGAAGGCCTCACGTGCGTGCTGGCGGGCTATCTCACGTTCGGCGAGGTACGACTCGTAGCCGCCGTCGTACACTGCGATGTCCTGTTGTGCCAGATCGAGTTCCACGATCCCCGTGACGGTGCGCGAGAGGAACTCGCGATCGTGGCTCACGACGACCAGCGCCGCTCGGGTCTCGGCGACAAATCGTTCCAACTGCTCGAGACCTCGCAGGTCGAGATCGTTGGTGGGCTCGTCCAACAGGAGAATGTCGTAGCGCGAAAGCAGCAGCGACGCGAGGCCGGCGCGGGCGGCCTGACCGCCGGACAATGCCGTCATGTGAGCGTCGAGGGATACGCCAAGTCCGAGTTCTTCGACTACCTTCTCGGCGCGCTCGAACAGATCGGCGCCGCCCAGCGCGAGCCAGCGCTCCAGCGCCGGGGAGTACAGATCCTCTTCGGCTTCAGCCAGCGTTTCGGCCGCGGTGTTCATAGCCGCCTCGGCGTGCGCGACCCCGGTGCGTCGGCCGAGGAACTCGAGGACGGTTTCACCCTCGATGCGGTCAGGTTCCTGCGCGAGGTAACCGACCGCAGCATCCGGCGGGCTGAGGATGATCGAACCCTCGACGTCGGCGGTTCCGATTCCGGCGAGGGCAGTGAGAAGCGTCGACTTGCCGGCGCCGTTTGCCCCGACGAGGCCGATGACGTCGCCAGGCGCCACTGTCAGATCGAGGTCGGAGAACAGGGTGCGTTCTCCCCGGGAAGCAGAGAGGCCGCTGATGCGCAGTGTTGCAGTCACCTGAGAAGTATCCCTGGTGCTGTGCGCCTCTGTTAATCGGTGCTGTGCGCCTTTAATAACCGCGGGCGGTTAACAAAGGCGCACAGCAGTCAGTCCCGAACCAGGTGATACCAGCACGGATGCGCCGCACGGACTGGAAGTGGCGATTCGCTCACGTCCGCGGCCATGCTCGAGGCCGTCGACCATCCGTCGAATGCGCGCATGACGTCTTCTTCGGAGACGCCGTGTGGCATCGGCCAGCGGTGACCTGGCCCGAACGCGAACATGACCATGGACGCGCCCGGCGCGGTGATCGCGTTGACCGACCTCCCGTAGTCCCGTCGTTGATTTTCGGACAGCCCGTGAAAGCAGCCGATGTCGAGCACCAGCATGTGCCCACCGTCGACGGCTATGTGCAGGTCTGCCGCGTCCTCGTGGAGAAACCGGACGTCGACGTGGGCTTCACGTGCATGGATGCGCGCTTTGTCCAACGGTTCCTGCTCGGCGTCGACGCCGGTGACGTGCCAACCGCGTTGCGCCAGCTCGATCGAATGACGTCCGGTGCCGCAGCCGATATCGAGGGCACGGCCACCTTCCGGAACGGGAATCGCGTCGAGAAGTCCGGACAGCTGAGCGTCGAACCCGTGCCCGGTGTGCTCCCACGGAGTGACGCCGACCTTGTAGGCGAGACGATATGAAAGATTCATCGCTCTCTCTTTTCTCGAGGCGATTCCAATACTTGTCTTCCAAGGTAGACCGGCATTTCGGGCGGTACAAGGGCACTCACCGGATGTTCGGCGGGGAATGCCTCCGTGCTCTGACGCGTTGGTTCCGAATATGACCGAAACCAACGATGTGACCTCTGTACCGACAATTGTTCTGAACGACGGTAAGACGATCCCCGCGCTGGGATTCGGTGTGTTCCAGGTTCCGGACGACGAAACGCAGGAAGCCGTCTCCACCGCCCTGAAGACCGGCTACCGCAGTATCGACACCGCCAAGATCTACGGCAACGAGGTGGGCGTCGGCCGCGCTATCGCCGAATCCGGCATCGCCCGCGAAGACCTCTACATCACGACCAAACTGTGGAACGACGACCAGGGCTACGACTCGACGCTTGCCGCATTCGACGCCAGCCTCGACAAGTTGGGTCTCGACTACCTCGATCTGTACCTGATCCACTGGCCGGTTCCGTCGAAGGACCTGTACGTCGAGACGTTCAAGGCATTCCAGAAGCTCAAGGCCGACGGACGGGTTCGATCCATCGGCGTCTCCAACTTCACCATCGAGAACCTCGAGCGTGTCATCGGTGAAACCGGAGAGGTGCCGGTCCTCAATCAGATCGAGCTTCACCCCAAGTTCAACCAGGCAGAACTGCGCGCCTTCCACACCGGCAAGGGAATCGCGACGGAGGCGTGGAGCCCGCTCGGCCAGGGAACCGTTCTCGGCGACCCCGTCATCACTGCCATCGCCGACGCTCATGGCGTCACCGCGGCTCAGGTCATCATTCGCTGGCACCTGCAGATCGGCAACGTGGTGATCCCGAAGTCGGTGACCCCCGAACGTATCGCCGCCAACTTCGACGTCTTCGGCTTCGAACTGACTCCGGAACAGATCAACGCGATCGGCGCTCTCGACGACCCAGCCGGCCGTATCGGCCCCGACCCGGTCACGCTCGGAAGCTAGAACTTCCGGTAGATCCACAAACGGCACTCCCGCAGTCGCGGGAGTGCCGTTTGTCGTGTGCGGTCAGTTCAGATGTGTTCGATGTTCTGCAGTGAATGCGATGTGCTCGTCCGTGCGTCCGGTGCGGAGCTTGTCGACCCACTCGGGATCGGCGAGCAGCGCGCGTCCGATGGCAACCATGTCGAATTCGCCGTTCTCGTACTGAGCTTCGAGACGCTCCAGTCCAGTCACAGCCGATGCAGCGTCGCCGGTGAATGCCGTCGTGAACACGGAATCGAGTCCGACCGAGCCGACGGTGATAGTCGGCAACCCGGTCAGCTTCTTGGTCCAACCGGCGAGGCCGAGCTTGCCGTCTTCACCGTCGAGCTCAGCGAATGCCGGTTCCCAATGACGCCTCGTCGACGGATGCAGGACGTCGACGCCGGCGTCGACCAGGGGAGTGAGGATGCGGCCGAGTTCTGCCGGGCTCTGCGCGATACGAGCGTCGTACTGGCCGGACTTCCACTGCGAGAATCGGTAGACGATCGCGAACTCGTCCCCGACTGCCTCTCGGATTGCGGCGACGACCTCGGCCGGGAAACGGGTGCGAGCTTCGAGCGATCCGCCGTATCCATCGGTCCGGACATTGGTTCCTGCCCAGAGGAATTCGTCGAGCAGGTAGCCGTGTGCGCCGTGCAACTCGAGACCGTCGAAGCCGGTGTTCTTCGCGTTGAGCGCGGCATCCACCCACGACTGCTTCAAGTCGTCGAGATCCGACGTGGTGAATTCGCGTCCCAAACGGGTGCCGTCCAGCGCCAGACCGGAGGGGCTGACGGTTTCGACCTCGGGGTTCAGGTGCGAGTTCTCGCCGCGCTCGACTCCGAGGTGCCACAGCTGAGGAATGATCGATCCACCCTCGGCGTGGACGGCGTCGACAACCGACTTCCAGCCGCCCAGGCTCGAATCACCGTAGATGCGCGGTACGCGGGTGTGCGGGCCGGCTGCCGGGTCGGGGATGTAGGTGCCTTCGGTGATGATCAAGCCGACACCACCTGCTGCGCGACGACGGTAGTACTCGGCGACGTCGGCGCCGGGGATTCCGTCGGGAGAGAAGGCGCGCGTCATCGGGGCCATCGCGAAGCGGTTGCGCAACGAGAGTGATTTGACCTCGAAAGGCTCGAAGAGGCCGCGCAACGCGGAGGCCTCGGGTGCTGTCGATGTGTCGGGAAGAGTCACGGGTTTGTTCAACACAGCGGACCCTCGACCTATTCCGGCGCATGAGTTTATCTCCCTGAAACCTGCAAAAGGTTGCGTACGTTCGGTTTTCGATCAGTGGTTATGTAAACCCAACTTAGTTTGTGCATTAACTATTAACATGCGATATAGTCGTGCGGAAAGTTTCTGAGGGCGGTATCGAGCACGAAAGAGGACGCGCGAGCATGACAACGACGGTGCCGAACGAGCGGGCCGGAGAGTTGGAGCCGATTCCGGAGCGGCCGTATCCGAAGCGTCGTGATCCCAAGGGGTCGTGGATGCTCGAGATGATCAAGACGACCGATCACAAGAAGATCGGGATCATGTACTTGATCACTGCGTTCGTGTTCTTCCTGATCGGCGGTCTGATGGCGCTGTTCATGCGCGCAGAACTGGCCGTTCCCGGGATGCAGTTCCTCTCCAATGAACAGTTCAATCAGCTGTTCACCATGCACGGCACGATCATGCTGCTGCTGTACGCGACCCCAGTCGTCTTCGGATTCGCGAACTACATACTTCCGCTGCAGATCGGTGCGCCCGACGTGGCGTTCCCGCGCTTGAACTCATTCGGGTTCTGGCTCTTCACTTTTGGTGGCCTCATCGTCCTCGGTGGATTCCTCACTCCGGGCGGCGCCGCCGACTTCGGTTGGACGGCGTACACCCCGCTCTCCGGCGCGGTGCACAGCCCCGGTGTCGGCGCCGACCTTTGGGTATTCGGTCTGACGGTTGGTGGCCTCGGCACCATTCTCGGTGCGGTCAACATGATCACCACCGTGATCTGCCTGCGAGCACCCGGCATGACGATGTTCCGCATGTCCATCTTCACCTGGAACATCTTCATCACCAGCATCTTGATCTTGATGGCGTTCCCGCTCTTGACCGCCGCGTTCATGGGTCTGTTCGTCGACCGTCACCTCGGTGGACACATCTTCGACCCGGCGTCGGGTGGAGTTCTGTTGTGGCAGCACCTGTTCTGGTTCTTCGGTCACCCTGAGGTGTACATCATCGCGTTGCCGTTCTTCGGCATCGTCTCGGAGATCTTCCCGGTCTTCAGCCGTAAGCCGATTTTCGGTTACACCGGATTGGTCTATGCGACGCTCGCGATTGCTGCCCTCTCGATCGCGGTGTGGGCTCACCACATGTACGCGACGGGTGCTGTTCTCCTGCCGTACTTCTCGTTCATGACGTTCCTGATCGCCGTGCCGACAGGTGTGAAGATCTTCAACTGGATCGGAACGATGTGGAAGGGGCAGTTGACTTTCGAATCGCCGATGCTGTTCTCGGTGGGTTTCTTGATCACCTTCCTCTTCGGTGGTCTGTCGGGTGTCATCCTTGCGAGCCCGCCGCTCGACTTCCATGTCACCGACACGTATTTTGTTGTGGCCCACTTCCATTACGTGGTCTTCGGTACGGTCGTGTTCGCTACGTATGCCGGTATCTACTTCTGGTTCCCGAAGATGACGGGGCGTCTGCTCGACGAACGGTTGGGCAAGTGGCACTTCTGGACCACGTTCGTCGGCTTCCACGGCACGTTCCTCGTGCAGCACTGGCTTGGCGGCGAGGGCATGCCGCGTCGTTACGCCGATTACCTGCCCTCGGACGGATTTACCGTGCTCAACTCGGTGTCCACGATCTTCGCCTTCGTACTCGGTGCGTCGACGCTGCCCTTCCTGTGGAACGTCTTCAAGAGTTACCGCTACGGCGAAGTTGTCACCGTCGACGATCCGTGGGGCTACGGAAACTCGCTGGAGTGGGCGACAACCTGCCCGCCGCCGCGTCACAACTTCACCGAGCTGCCGCGCATCCGCAGCGAACGCCCGGCCTTCGAACTGCACTACCCACACATGGTCGAGCGAATGAGGGCGGAAGCGCACGTGGGTCTCACCGGGCAACCCACGTCGACGTTGGAGAAGAGTGACGATCATCGCCAAATTGATTAGTGCAATAATAGTTACTGCACTAATTAATCTGATAACATCGGATTCATGACGACGAAGGCTCCGCAGACGCAGATGGACGATCCGCTGGCTCTCGACCGGCAGGTGTGCTTTGCACTTGCGGTCGCGAACCGGGCGGTGCTGTCCGTTTACCGGCCACTGCTCGAGCCGATGGGCCTCACGCATCCCCAGTATCTGGTGATGCTGGCACTGTGGGGAAAGTCGCCGATGGCGGTCAAGGAAATCGGGCAGGCACTGCAGCTCGATTCGCCGACGCTGTCGCCGCTCCTCAAGCGACTCGAGGCGTCCGGGTTGATCACGCGAACCCGTAGCCGCGCCGACGAACGTCAACTGGACGTGGACCTCACCGAGGCGGGTGTGGCGCTGCGCACGGAGGCGGAGAAGATCCCCCCGGCGGTTGTCGCGAAGCTCGGCGTGAGCCTCGCCGAACTCGAAGAACTCCACAACGTTCTGACGCGGGTCAACGAGGCCGCGCTCCGCGCCGGAGCCTTGGACCAATGAGAGAAATGTGATGACTGCATCCGAAAGAAACGTGATGACTGCGTCAGTACCGTCGATGCGTACCGAACAGGTGACTTCCGTGACTTCCAAAAAGCAACGTACGAGCCCGAATCCCCTTCAGTGGTTGGGTTATTCAGTGGGGCGCAAGCTGCCCGATTCCATGCAGGAATGGGTGCGAAACGACCTGATCGGTGACTGGGCTGTGCCGCGTCACCTGATCCGAAGCATGGTGCCGTTTATTCCAGTCTTCGCGGCCTTCATGCTCTTTCCCGGGCCGTTGGCCCTGCGGGCATCGATGGTGCTGCTCGGAGTACTTCTGGCACTGTTCTATTCGGTCTCCTACATGGCTCAGAACAGGTCGCGTCGCCTCGAGCGTCACGGTTTGCCTTCCGACCTCGAGAACCCGAAGAAGATCTCGCGCCACGACGCCGAGAAGGCCGCCTACGAGAAGCTGCACGGCGGCCCCGCGACGTAGCACCTCGGTCACATGCCGTGGAGGGCGCTGCCGCCGTTCATCTCACAGACGCGTTGCTCCACGGCCGCCGAGAAGCCGCCCACAGGCTCGGTCGAACGAAGAGCCGATGCGACATCTTGCTCGACCAGGTATCCGTTGATCGCGATTGCCGCCGTCGACCCGGCAGCGGCAGCGCCTATCACCTGAGCGCGAGGGTCGACGACGTTGCCGGCGCCCCAGACGCCTGGAACGCTGGTGGCGCCGGAAGGGTCGACAGCCACGAATCCCGTAGGGCCGGTTTTGCACCCGAGTCGCGTCAGATGCGCGTCGTTCGGAATGAAACGCGGCGCAACGAACAGTGCTGAGCGAGGGACCAATTGCCCGTTGTCGAGTTCGACGGCCTTCAGTTCGCCTCTCTCGCAGATCAATCCAGAGACTAGTCCGTCTACGACAGTCACCCCACGCGCAGCAAGTCGCGCGCGTTCGTCACGGGTGAGCGAGATGTGGTGGGGGAAGAACATCACATCCGACGACCACTGTCGGAGTAGAAACGCCTGGTGAAGTGACATCTCGCGAGCGTCGCCGCCGAGAACGCCGATCGGCTCGTCACTGATCTCGTATGCATGGCAGTACGGGCAATGGAGCACGCTCTGTCCCCAAAGCTCCTGGATACCCGGTATTTCCGGGAACGAATCCCACAAGCCCGTGGCAACGAGCAGAGTGCGGGTCTCGAGGGGTGTGCCTCCTGAAAGTTCGACGACAAAGCCGGGTTCGATACCGCGCCAGGAGACGTCGACAACGTCATCCTGTTTGAATTCCACTCCGTACGTCTGCAATTCGCTGCGCCCGACGGCGAGCAACTCACCGGGCGCCATGCCGTCTCGCGAGAGGAAGCCGTGCATGTGTGCTGCGGGCGCGTTGCGCGGTTTGCCGGAATCGATGACGGCGACCGTGCGTCGCGCACGACCCAACACCAGGGCTGCGCTGAGTCCGGCGGCGCCACCGCCGACGATCACGGCGTCGAGGATCTCTGTTTCAGTGTGTGTTCGCATGAGCACAGGTTGCCTGCGGACGCGAGGGGTTAGCAACTATTGTTGCCATTTCTGGGAATCGTCGTCAGACTCGGACCATGAATGTCAACGGTCCGCACATCGATGCCGCTATTTCGCAGATCGGCGCGCGCCTCAAACGCATTCGTACTCAGAGGAACGTCACGCTCACAGCGCTGTCCGAGTCCACCGGTATTTCGAAGAGCACTCTGTCGAGGCTCGAAGCGGGCGAGCGCCGCCCGAGTCTGGAGTTGCTGCTTCCGATCGCGCTTGCCCACCAAGTGCCGTTGGACCAACTGGTGGCGGCACCGCAGGTCGCCGATCCACGCATCCAGAGTGCGCCTCGAAGCGTCAGCGGCCGAACGGTATTGCCGTTGACTCGGCAACCGGGTGGGCTGCAGGCATTCAAGATGACCATCCCGGCAAGCCAGACGGAACCGGACCCTCAAGTGCACGACGGTTACGAATGGCTGTATGTGTTGTCGGGGAGGTTGCGGTTGGTGTTGGCCGATCACGACATCGTGATGGGCACGGGTGAAGCTGCTGAATTCGACACCCGAAACCCACATTGGTTCGGCAGTGACGGGCGCGGCCCGGTCGAGGTGCTGAGTCTGTTCGGCCCGCAAGGAGAACGCATCCACGTACGGGCCAAGCCTTCGGCGAAGTGACGGACAGTCATACTTTGTTCGATGCAGGCGGAAGCAAAGTGGACGGTGAGGGATCTGTGCGAATCGAAGTTGACGACTTGAGCCGGGATGCGGTCCGTGCCTTACTGACCGAACATCTCGCCGACATGCATGCGACCTCGCCTGCGGACAGCGTTCACGCGCTGGACGTCGCAGGTCTGACGGATAGCTCCGTGACCATGTGGACGTTGTGGAGCGAAGGCGACGAGCTACTCGGTTGTGTAGCTCTGAAGGAACGGTCGTCGAGCGGTGGTGAAATCAAGTCGATGCGAACATCTTCGGCAGCTCGTGGGCGCGGAGTGGGAACGCGACTTCTTCAACACGTCGTGGACGAGTCAAGACAACGAGGCTACCGGCAACTCGAATTGGAGACCGGTACGCAAGACTTCTTCGATCCGGCACGTCGACTGTATGCAAAATTCGGGTTTGTGCCGTGTCCACCATTCGGGGACTACCGCGAAGATCCGAACAGTGCCTTCTTTGTTCTCACGCTGTGAGCAGTCCTCACGCAATGAACATTCGGGCAGTGATGCGTTGTACTGCGCTGTCGGAGTTCATGATTGCGGTGTCGAGCACCAGCCGTTCCGTGGTCCACGGCTCGTAGTCTCGATCCAGGATGTCCTGCCACGTAGGTAGTACAAGATCCGGGATGTCGACGACACGCTGCTCCGCGCGTCGGCGATGCTCGTCGGGATCCGAACAGATGACCTCGACGTTGAGCAAGCGCGCCGAATTTTGTTGTGCGGTAGCGGACCAGGCGTTTCGAGTGACCTCGATCGGGTTGACGCATTCGACCACGACCGAGATTCCCAGTCGCAATTGTTCGGCGGCGAGCGCGTACCCGGTGATGTATCCAGCGGTCCCGGATACATCAGCGATACCGCTGCGGGTCAGTGCCTGTTCGATGGTATCGATCCGCACGTAGGGGATCTGGTGTTGCCGGGTAAGTGCCCGCGCGATCGTCGACTTGCCGGTGGCCGGCAAACCACCGATCACGACCAGTGTTGCGCGGGCCGACGGCTGGGGGTTGTGTCCGGCATCCACCATCCTCGAAATGTACGGGGCGTCGTCGATTTACGCCGACTCGCCCCGTACTCCTCTCAGTTCGGGATCGCGAACTCTCGAGCTTCGAACGCCAGGTCGTCGGCGGCTGATTCCATCCGAGCCGTCGCACGGTTGGGCGCTGTCAGCACTGCGACAATCGGAACTGCCAACGCCAGCAATCCGAGAACGAAGACGGGGAAGAGGAAGGAGAACACTTCGAGCCCCTGTGGCGCCGGGGCTGCCGCGTCGTGGACAACCTCGACTGCGGCCATTCCGGTGTAGTGCATACCGACCACGGCGATACCCATGATGATTCCGGCGACAAAACGCAGAATCGTGGACTCGAGCACCATGGTGAACCACAATGCGGCGGTGCCGGCGACGACTGCGATGAGAACCGACAGTGCAACGAAGAGCAGGTCGTAGCGGATCTCGCCCTGAAAGCGCAAGGCGCGCATACCCGTGTAATGCATGATGTTCACGGCGAGACCGGTCACCAGGCCCCCGATCAGAAGCCGCGTCCAGCGGAATTCGGTCCCGATGATCAGCAGACCGACGAACACGGCGCCCACCGAGATGATCGCAGAGATCACGGTCCATCCGAGGTTGTATCGAATGGGACTGCCGGGGACTGCGAAGCCGAGCATGGCGATGAAATGCATCAGCCAGATGGCGACGCCACCGATCGACAGGGCAGCCATGGCGAGCCATCGCATGCGTGTGGCGGTTGTCGTCGCCGACGCTGAATGCCTGGTGCATGCCAGGCCGACTACCGACCCGACCACGGACACGACGTAGGCGAGCCCGAGCAGCCAGATTCCCATCGAGAAATGGTGCATTTCATCCGACATGCCAGTTCCTTTCGGCGAACATTCGCATCTGGTGATTCATCTAGACGACTGCTTCGGCTGCAAGTCGTTCGAGGGAGTACTCGGTGATGGCGATCAGCGCACGTTTGGCCGATTCGCGGTTACGGGCGTCGATCTCGATCATGGGAACGCGATTGGGCAGAGCCAACGCTTGCCGGAGATCGCTCGCCGAATGGATTGGTGCGCCGTCGAAACGGTTGACCGCCACGATGAACGGGAGCCCTCGCGCCTCGAAGAAGTCGACTGCAGCGAAGCTGTCTTCAAGGCGGCGAGTGTCGACCAGAATGACCGCACCGATCGCACCGGTGATGAGGTCGTCCCACATGAACCAGAAGCGGCGCTGCCCCGGGGTTCCGAATAGATAGAGGACCAGATCGTCGGCGAGAGTGATACGTCCGAAGTCCATCGCGACCGTCGTGGTGCTCTTGTCGGGAGTTGATCCGAGATTGTCGATACCGTCGCTGGCGTCGGTGACCATGGCCTCCGTGCGAAGGGGGACGATTTCGGAGACGGTCCCCACAAGCGTTGTCTTGCCAACACCGAAACCCCCGGCGATCACGATTTTGGTCGATTTCACGCGAGACGATGAGTCAGAGTGCCCGAAGTCCACTGAGGGTCCTTTCGATCAGTTCGCGTCGCTCGACTCGAGATGCGTCGCTTCGCAGAGTGGCATGTATTTCCAGTGATCCGGCTACTACGAGGTCGGCAACCAGTACCCGCACGACTCCGATCGGAACACCCAGGTGGGCAGCGATCTCGGCTATCGAGATCCGCTGCTCACACAGTGCGACGATCGACGCACGAATATCCTGCGGTGCAAGATTGTTCGAGACCACGTCTTCGATCGTCGCGATGATCGCTTCGAGCGGGAGGTCGATGGACGGCAGGGTCCGACCTTCGGTGAGCGCGTACGGCCGGACCAAGCTCGGTTCGGCGTCGTCGTACTCGGATTGGTGGTGAGGCATCGGACTCAAATACCCTGCGATGTTCGCGGAGCAATGTCCATGGTTGTCCCGACGCGATCGACGAGAGTCGCCATTTCGTAACCGATCTGGCCGATGTCGCATCCGGCAACGGCGAGGGCGGCAAGGTAAGCACCACTACCGACACCCATGAGAAGTAGGTACCCGTTCTCCATCTCGACGACGGACTGCATGACGGCCCCACCGTCGAAGAGGCGTGATGCACCCGCGGACAGGCTGGCGAGTCCGGAAGTGACAGCGGCCAATTGATCCGCCCGATCGAGCGGCAGGTGTGTGCTCGAGGCCGTCAACAACCCGTCGGCTGAGACGATGATCGCGTGACTCACACCCGGCACGTCTCGGGCAAAAGCCGAAACCAGCCAGTCGAGTGCGCGGGGAGTCTCTTGGGCTCCGACAGTGTTCACTGTTCTCCTTCATCGTTGTGCAACATCGTGGATGATTCGAAAGACTGTCCGCCATCGCGCTGATGGTCGGCGGCGTGCCGCCGCCCTCGTTGTACTCCGGATTGGTAACTGCTCCAACCGCGTTGGACGTCCGCCGGATTGGATGCGTGACGCTGAGTCGAGCCGCCACCGCCGACGGCGCCAGGAACCAGCCGGGCTCCGCGGTCCCGAATGGGAAGTCCGGAATCGGCGATCTTGGTGACCGGCATTTCGAATGACGTTCGAGCAGCCACCCAGCCTTGATCGGCGTCCGTGGTCCACGAGCTGCCGGTGGAAGCCGCCGACGTCTCCGCCGTCGGATCGACAAGCCACTCCGACACCATCCGGGCAAAAATCGGCATCGTGGACGGGGCGGCGGGCGCGCCGTTCGAGTTGCCGTCGCCTGCGCTGTCAGCGCGCGCCGATGGTCGGGCAGAGAGCCCGTCACGGGTACGCGAGGAGAAGAACGCCGCAGTATTTGTCGGTGTCGGGGCTGAGAGCCGGTGCCGTGGCGGCGGAGTTGTCGACGGTTGGGGACCCACCGGAATCTCGGGACCCTGTGCCGGCGAGGTGAATTCCGGCGACGGAGCCCGAACGGGAAGGGCCGTTGGTGCGTCTGTCCCCGAGGGATCGAGCAGAGGAGCGAAGGATGACACCGACGAGGTGGGTGCCGGAGAAGTCGGAGTCGAGGTGCTGACCGCCGGTACTCCGCTGGTGCCCGGGGTTCGACGCGGTAGCCCCGAAGGTGCCGTTGCCGGCGGCGTCGAGTGCGGTGTGATCGGGGCGAACGTCTCAGTCCGATCGGTGCTGTTGGCGGGCGTTCGACGCGGGAGATCAGCGAAGCTTCTGGTCGCAGGCCGCGGAGGTGTGGATTCGGTCGGGACGGGCTGTGACCATGACGGTGCGGACTGCGCGAACGGTGCAGACGTTGCGGGAGGGGGAGTCCGATCGAGCGTGGGAACGGGTCCGGTTCGCGGCGTGCGGATCTCAGGTGCCCGAGAAGAATCGAGAATCGACGTCGGTAGGAGCACCGTGGCGGTGATGCCGCTGTGTGTCGACGACGTTGCCGTCGGGCGCAGGCGCACAGAGATGTTGTAGCGACGACTGATTCGGCTCACGACGAACAAACCCATGCGACGCGCTGTACCTGCGCTCATCTCGCCGCCGGCGGCGAGGCGTTCGTTGGCATCGAGGATATCGGCAGGTGACATGCCGATACCGAGATCAGCGACCTCGACGATCATGGAGCCGTCGATGGTGCGGGCGGCGTTGATGGAGACGGTGGTCTCAGGTGGGGAGTACCGCAGCGAATTGTCGAGCAGCTCGGCGATGAGGTGAACGACGTCCGGGGCCGCATGACCGGTGACGACCCCGGGCGGAATCTGCCCGAGTTCGACGCGTCGATACTCCTCGACGCCTGACACGGCGGCACGAAGGGTATCGCCGAGGGCGATGGGGGCGGTCCTGGCGCGGCGTACATCGGTTCCGGCGAGAACCAACAAGTTGTCGCCGTTTCGGCGCATTCTCGCGGCGATATGGTCGAGGCGGAACAGATTCTCGAGGCGACGCGGGTCGTCTTCGTCCTGCTCGAGCTGTTCGATCAAACCGAGTTGCTGGTCGACGAGGGACTTGTTGCGCCTCGACAGCGTTTCGAACATGTCGTTGACCTGGCGCCGCAGGGTGGCCTGCTCGCCGGCGAGCGTGATCGCCTGACCGTGCATGTCGTCCACGGCGCGTGCGAGCTCGCCGATTTCCTCGTGGGTGCGGATCGGGACACGGGCAAAGTCGAGTTCGTCGGTACTGGCACCTGCGCGAATTCGTTCGATCGCGTCGGGAAGTCCGCGTCTCGCTGCCTGCAAGGCGGCAAATCGCAACCGGCGGATCGGATCGATGAGCGATCGGCTGATGACGAGGGCGATGGCCAGCGCCAGCAGGACCGCGCCGAGCACAATTGCGGTATCGCGAAGTGCCGCGGTTCGTGCGGCGTTGGATTCAGCGGTGACGGTATCGCCGAACTCGGTGACGGTGGTGTCAGTCAGGCTGTTGTACTGCTCGTTTCCAGATTTCAGATCGGTGCCGACGCGGCTCCCCAAGGGAGAAGTCGACGGAGTGGATCCGAGTGCGTTGATCCGGTTCTGAGCCGAGTTGCTGAGTGCCTGGACGGTGTCGTTGGTTCCGTCGATCGTGAGGATGTTGTTCAGAGCGACCAGTTCGGCGCCGGCAGCGCTGACCATCGAGGTGCGAGCCTGCTGGTCCGGATCGCCTGAGCCGAAGAGGATTCGTTGTTCGGCCAAGGCTCGTCGCGCTTCCCAGAGTGCGGACAGTCGACCACCCTGTTCACGCAGGACTGGGCGCTGAGAATGCTCGACGACGCTGGTGAAGGTGCCGGAAAGGGCTCGTGAGACCTCACCGACCCGCGAAACCAGGCGAGCGGGTGCCACCGCGCCGGCGGCGATCTCTTCGGTGATGGAACGGCTCTCGGCCAACGCCGAAGTCACTTGGTCGTTGAGGGCATCGTCGGACTGGAACGTGCGGGCGGCATCGACAAGTTGGTCCATCGCGTCGGAGACTGCTTGCGTGGCAGGAGCGGTGTCGGAGCGTGCCGATGCCGCTTCGGCGAGTTCGTACAATGCCGATTCCAGATTGATCGCTGCTGGCACTGCGAGGGCGCGCTCGGACGAGGAACTCAGCTGCGCGGCTTCTTCGAGTTCTGTCTGAACTCGAAGGGCTCCGAGGACAACGGCGACGATCATCGGCAATGCGAGGACAGCGATGACCTTCCATCCCAGGCGCCATTCGCCGATCGACCACCAAGAGGTTGTCGTGTGTGAATCGTGTTTCATGCGGAACATGGCCCCTTCACGTCAACCCCCCGTGGGTCATTGCCCGAACCCCTTCGATCCGGTTTGACCAGAAGGAGTAGTTAGCTGAACGGTAACAGACTGTTCGCTGGCTCGCTACATTCCAGTTGTCTCAACGGATCGACCATGACTATATCGGGATTGTAAGACCAGGTGAAAGGCTAAACGGACAAGTGCGGCGAATAGGATAGCCGAGTTGTTCGATTTGGTAGCTATCTGAACTTTGGTTCGTAAGCGTGAGGGAACTCTCCGCAACGGTGTCTGACTCTGCACCGAACGTCGAGGACAGGTCCGTACGAGGCGGACCCGCGTGTCAGACTGTGGAAACCGCGCCGATGACCGAATCGAACCTTGGAGCCATAGTGGGTGGACCTGCTCGCGATGCGTTGCGCGCGATCGCGGAACTGCTTGCCCCGAACAGCTCGACAGTCATCGACCGTGTGACTCTCGCAATCGACTACCCGGAACGGTATGTCGCAGTACAGAACGAGCTGTACTCACAGAAGCTCGAGAAGCCACACCCCGAATTGGCGTGGTTCGCTCTCGTCGACGCGTTGCACGAACAAGAACTCCTCGTCTGGGTGGACTGGAACGAGGACGCGGGCGAGGTTCTCGGCCAGCTGCGAGAGCTGAAGTCTTCGCCCGCAAGTGCGGGATCGTGGGAGTGGGCAGACAACCTTGCCGCTGCCTTCGATCGAGCTGCCGGACTGGAATCGCTTCTCGCGCGGGTGGGCGACAACATCGCCGGGGCAGGCGTTTCCGTGGCCTGGCTCGACAGCGACAGCGATACGTTTCTCGTTGTGCTCGTCCCGAGTGATCGAGCCGCAACACTCGTCGAACTCTCACTGACAACCGGGCACAGCGTCCGCGTGTTCTAGCGTCTCAGCGTTTACCGAGGAGACGACGGAATCCCTCGATTCGGTCGCTCAGTCTGGGCGGCGTGCGCTCGGGATCCATCAGCGCGTTTTCAGCGAGCACGTGGTCTTCGCCGTCCACTGTGTTCCGGTCGAATTCGCGCAGACTGCGAGCGTTGGAAGACGCAAGACTGCGAACCGTCGACAACAGTGAGCGCTCACGCAATGCGTCGTCGACTTCTTCCTCGGTGACGTCGAGGTGCTCGCTGAGTAGACGGCGCCTCAAACCGATGATCGAGGCCCGCAACTCGACGTCTGCGGCGTCGTCGGATTCGACGGCGATGTCACACTCCGTATCGAACCCCATCGAACGGTTGTTGAGGTTCGACGAACCGATTCGCAGGAGACGATCGTCCATCACGAGAACCTTGGCGTGGACGTAAATAGGTGCGCCAGAAGAGGTCACGGGATAAAATGCACCGAATCGGTTGTGGATATCGGCGGCCCACAGCAGATGCAACAGGTCGTGGCGCGCCCCGTCCATCGCCTTTTGTTCCAGCCAACCGTCGGCGTTGCGCGGAATGACCAGAACGATCTCCGGTCCGTCGTCCTCACGCAGGCGCGCGGCAATCGCCTCTGCCAGAGTGCGTGAGGCGAGGTACTGGCTTTCGATGTACAGCGTGCGCTCGGCCCCGGCGATGGCCGCGAGATACAGCGCCTCGATCTCACGCACCTCCGTGCGTTCGCCGAGCTCCGGCAATGTTCTGGCGACGGCTACGTCGACAACCCGCAAGGTGGGCGCCAGATTGACGGGCCACGGAGTCGCAGTGCTCTCGACCGGTGTGAGATCCTCGCCGGTTGCGGATTTCCAGCGTGCCCGCGCCAATTCGCCGATGGCCGCCGCCGCATTGCCGTCGACCGCCGTGGTCGCGTCATGCCAAGGGCCGTAACGCCTTCCGCTCGGCGTGATTCGGTAATCGTTTCGGTCGACGTGATCCGAGGTGTCCCAGCGGTCCACAGTCATGTCGATGCCGCCGCAGAACGCCAGGGCGTCGTCGATGACGATGATCTTCTGATGGTGCGCCGCGCCCACCGGATGGGCGCCGTCGATCTCGAACCGAAGGCGCTCGTCGGTCAACCAGTTGGACACGAAGACAGGAGTCATACCGCGGCCGATTGCGGTGAACGCCCCGATGTTCCATTTGAGTACGAGGATTTCGAGGTCGGGTTTCTCGCGGACCAGCCAGCGGAGGAACATTCCCAACCGGTTGGGGCCGTCGAGCGTCTGCTTGCCTGGTTCGAGTTTGATACGCGTGTCGAAGTCCCAGCCGATCAACATGATTCGCTTTTCGGCTTGCAACATCGCGGACTTCGCATGATGAAAGTAGTCAGCGGCGTCGACGATGCAGGCAAGATTGTCTGCCGGCTCGATGCGCCAGCAGGTTTCGCCCGGAACAAGAATTCTGTTCATTCGCCGATCCCCAGGTAAGCCGTCAGTTCGCGAGCTGCCGCTTGGCCCGCGCGGTTGGCTCCGATCGTCGAAGACGACGGACCGTATCCCACCAAGTGCACGCGAGGGTCGGCTTCGACCTGCGTGGCGAGGCGTCCTGTCATCGGGATTCCGCCACCCGGCCCTCGTAGGTGCAACGGAGCCAGGTGATCGAGCGAGCTACGAAATCCGGTGCACCACAAGATGACATCGGCATCGATAGCGGTGCCGTCGGCCCACTTCACGCCGTTCGGAAGGATTTCGGAGAACATCGGGAGTCGATTCATCACACCACGCTCACGTGCTGCCCGAATGGCAGGCGTTACGGGGAGGCCGGTGACCGAAACAACGGATCCCGGTGGCAGACCGCGTCGTACACGATCCTCGACCATGGCCACCGCAGCGCGGCCGATGTCCGGCGTGAACGGCTCGTCGCGGAACTCCGGTTCGCGGCGCGTCACCCAGGTGGTGGTCGTGACGCGTGAGATCTCGTCGAGCAGTTGGACGGCCGAGATCCCGCCGCCGACCACGACAACATGTTTGCCTTCGAACTCCGCGGCGGTTCGATAGTCCTTCGTGTGGAGCTGTCGGCCACGAAATGAATCGGCCCCAGGGTAATGGGGAATGAAGGGTCGCTCCCAGGTTCCCGTCGCGTTGATCAAGCCTCGGGCCGCGAACACTCCGTGGTCGGTCTCGATCCGCAGTCGCTCTTCCCTCGGGCACACCACTCGCGTGTGTACCGGGCGGTGGACGGGAAGTTCGAATTGCTTTTCGTACAGTTCGAAGTAGTGGGGGACCGCCACCGATGCAGGCACCTGTTGGGCGTCGGTCCCGGTGGTTTCCGCGAAAGACATTCCCGGGAGGTCATGCACACCGTTGACGGTGCTCAGTGTCAGGCTCGGCCAACGGAACTGCCACGCTCCGCCCGGACCGGACGCATGATCGAGCACCACGAACCCCGATTCGGGTGCGATTCCGAACTTGCGCAGGTAGTACGCGGCGGAGAGTCCGGCCTGTCCTGCGCCGATCACCACCACGTCAACCGGGTGTGGTTGCTGTGCGGCAAGGTCGTCTGTACTCATCGGTAATCTAACCTCCTGATGTACAGAACTTAGCTGCAGAGAAGTATGCGGACGGTATCGGCGCCTCGGAACATCCCTGTGTCGAGCCTTCCAGAAACGAAAGAGAGCGGACATGATCGGGTTCTCCCGTGACGGCAACGTCGTGACCATCGAGTTGCAGCGTCACGAGCGTCGTAATGCGCTCAGCGCGGAACTCTGCATCGCGATACGGGACGCGATGAATGCGGCAGTCGCCGAGCATGCGCACGTCGTCGTCATCACCGGTGAGGGATCGGCGTTCTGTGCAGGGGCAGACCTCTCCGGTGACGTCTACATGGAGGGCTTCACCGACCGCCTGTTCGAGATGCTTCGGTCGATCGACACGGCGCCCATCCCGGTCATCGCTGCCGTCAACGGTCCGGCCATCGGCGCGGGTACGCAGTTGGCCATCGCGTCGGATCTGCGCGTCGTAGCACCGAGCGCTCGCTTCGGAATCCCGGCAGCCACCCTCGGTGTCTCGGTGGACAAGTGGACGATGCGCCGGCTCGCGTCGCTGGTCGGCGGCGGTCCCGCGCGCACCATCCTGCTCGGGATCGAGCAGATCGGCGCTGAGGAAGCCTTCACCCGCGGCCTCGCCAACAAGATCGGAACCCTCGCCGACGCCCAGGAGTGGGCGCACCGCATCGCGAATCTCGCACCGCTGTCCTTGCGGCACATGAAGATGGTCCTCAACGACGACGGCACCATGGAGGAGCAGTCTCCCGAGCAACTCGACGCCCTTCACGCCGCCTGGCTCAGCGAGGATGTCCAGGAAGCCCGCGCCGCCCGCATCGAAAACCGCCCTCCCGTATTCAAGGGAAAGTAAAGCCAGTTGCAGGGTACTCAGGCGCCACGCACGCGGGGCAGATAGTGGCTACGCTCGTCTGAATGAAGAAGACGACGCTTCTCGGAGTTGCTGCAGTTGCCGCGGCAACAGGGTGGGTGGCGCGAGCCGCATGGGGAATCCCGACGCAGATCGGGGCATCGCGGAACACGGTGCAGCCGTATGCGGCGATGTCCCCGCGATACCGGGACCGGCAGTTCCACAATTCGGAGCCCAGCAGCACGTTGGTCCCGGGCACCGATGCCGGGATGTTCAAGTCGATGGCTACGCGAGGGTCGACGGGTCGGCCGCGTCAGCCGATTCCGTTGGCCACTCCGCTGGCACCGGCGGTAGCGGGCGACGCGGCGGTGACGTGGTACGGCCATTCGAGCGTTCTCGTCGAGGTCGACGGATACCGTGTTCTCGCCGATCCGGTGTGGAGCGAACGCGTATCACCCTCGGCCACAGTGGGTCCCGCACGAATGCATCCCGCTCCGGTGGCCTTGGCCGATCTGCCGGCGGTAGATGCGATCGTGATCTCGCATGATCACTACGACCATCTCGACATGGCGACGGTCAAGACTCTGACTCGCACACAGACGGCTCCGTTTGTCGTGCCGATCGGTATCGGTGCTCACTTACGGCACTGGAAGGTGCCCGAGAACCGGATCGTGGAATTGGACTGGGACGAGTCGACAAAAATCGACGAGCTGGTTCTCACGTGCACCGAGGCTCGTCACTTCTCCGGTCGCGGTCTCGTCCGGAACACGACCCAGTGGGCGTCATGGGTGTTCGCCGGTCCGAAGCACCGGGTGTTCTTCGGTGGTGACAGCGGATACACATCACGTTTCGAACAGCTGGGTGAAACCTATGGGCCTTTCGATCTGACGCTTCTCCCCGTCGGCGCGTACGACGTGCGCTGGCCGGACATTCACATGAATCCCGAAGAGGCAGTGCAGACGCACATCGACCTCAACAAGGGCGACGGGTCGCGCGGTGTATTCGTCCCGATTCACTGGGCGACCTTCAACCTCGCGTTTCACTCGTGGTCGGAGCCGATCATTCGCCTCAACGAGTCGGCCGCAGAGGCAGGCACGACCGTGTCGGTTCCGATGCCGGGCGGCAGGATCGACGCGTTGTCGCCCACACCTCCGTCGAAGTGGTGGATACCGCTGGGATGACCGAGGCAGTTGCTGGAAAGCCGCCCTCGCCTTCCTCAATCCAGTCGGAGTCCGAACCAACCTCCACGTTGATACTGCGGTTGGTACGTCACTTGTTCACTGGTGAGGTCAGGTTTGGGTTGTCGTTTCGGTTCCCATAGTTGCGTGACACTTTCGCACGCGGAGGCGATGACTCCTCCGTCGAGGGTGACGACCTTCTCGTCCATTCCCAGCTGTGGCCATGCTGTCGCGACTTCGATCGGCCCGGCAGGAGGTGTCGGAACCAGCAGGTATTCACCCCGCACTGAGCCCGAGCGGCTTTCGGCCGAGCGCAACTCCAACAGAAGGCCCCGCGTTTTCTGCGCGGTGGTCACTGATGTTCCGTCGGCGAAACCGAGACCGAGGAGTAGCGGTGCGCTGAAATGTGTGAACGTGGGACGCCCGTCGAAAGAGCCGAGACTCAGCGAGAGCGCCGGATCTTTGTAGCGGGCATCAATCGCGAACATCATCCCGAATGAGTAGACCCGCACTGCCGACAACCAGAGAACCAAGTCGTCGGTCCGATTGAGGTCGAGAGAAATCGGCAGGTCGACGGGCCGTTCGCACCGAAGCGCCTCGTCGAGACCTTTGTAGACGTACTTCATACCGTTCCTCGCTGGTCTTCTCTGCTCGTGTCGACCAGCATCGCAGAACGGCGGCCCACGGGTGTGATCTTCGTGTAGCAGCCATTGCCACACGAGTCTGCCCCTGATTAGTTGCTCCGGGTGCGTAATCTTTGACCATGGCTCACGAGCACACCAGTTCAGAAGAGACAGCAGTGGCGGTCGCCCCTGAGCGATTGCCGGACGACGTCGACGTCGCCCGGGGTTTGACCGCCGATCAGGTTGCGGCCCGGATCGCGTCGGGGCAAACCAACGACGTGCCGGACCGGGCGTCCCGCTCGGTCAAGGACATCATTCGCGGCAACGTCTTCACTCGCATCAACGCGATCCTGACCGTGTTGTTGGTGATCGTGCTCGCGACGGGCTCGATCATCGACGGCATGTTCGGGTTGTTGATCATCGCGAACAGCGGCATCGGCATCATCCAGGAGATCCGCGCCAAGCGCACGCTCGACGCTCTGGCCATCGTGAGTCAGGCCAAGCCGATGGTCAGGCGTGACGGCGTCGCCGTGGCAATGGCACCCAAAGATGTTGTGCTCGACGACATTATCGAACTCGGATCTGGTGACCAGATAGTCGTCGACGGCGAGGTGGTCAGTTCCGCCGCACTCGAGGTCGACGAATCGCTCCTGACGGGTGAAGCCGATCCGGTTCACAAGGCGAGCGGCCAGCAAGTGTTGTCGGGCAGTTTTGTTGCCGCGGGCAGTGGTGCATACCGCGCCACCAAGGTCGGCGGCGATGCATACGCGGCCAAGCTGGCCGAAGAGGCGAGCAAGTTCACCCTCGTGCATTCCGAACTGCGCAGCGGCATCGACAAGATCCTGAAATTCATCACCTACCTGATGATTCCGGCGGGAGCGCTGATCATCTTCAACCAGCTCTTCACCATCGGCCTGCCGATCCGACCGGCCCTCAACGGCATGGTGGCAGCTCTCGTTCCCATGGTTCCCGAAGGTCTTGTGCTGATGACCTCCATCGCATTTGCGGTCGGGGTCATCCGATTGGGCAAGCGCCAGTGCCTCGTTCAGGAGTTGCCGGCGATCGAGGGTCTGGCCCGCGTCGACGTGGTGTGTGCAGACAAGACCGGAACGCTGACCGAGAACGGCATGCGCCTGTCCGAGGTCGATGTCGCACCGGGCGGATCGGGGGAGGCTGCGGTCAAGTCGGCGCTGAGCGCGATGGCTGCTTCCGACCCTCGTCCCAACGCGAGTGTCCTGGCGATTCGCGAGTCGCTCTCCGACGATTCCGGGTGGGGCGAGGCGACAGCGGTGGCGCCGTTCTCCTCGGCGAAGAAGTGGAGCGGCCAGTCGTACGGCAGTCACGGTAACTGGGTACTCGGTGCCCCGGACGTTCTGCTCGATCCCGACTCGGAAATGGCCCGCAAGGCCGAGGAGGTGGGGTCGAGCGGACTTCGTGTCCTCATGCTCGGCAGCAGCGACCTCCCCGTCGACGACGCCGACGCACCGGGAACTGTCACCCCCGAAGCGCTGGTCGTACTCGAGCAGAAGGTGCGTCCGGACGCACAGGAGACGTTGGAGTACTTCGCCAGTCAGAAGGTGGCGGTCAAGGTCATTTCCGGCGACAACGCGGTTTCCGTCGGCGCCGTTGCGGGGTCACTCGGACTCGAAGGTGGCGACCGTCCGATCGATGCGCGGGAGCTGCCCAGCGATCAGGAAAAGCTGGCGGACACTCTCGACGGCGCAACAACCTTCGGTCGCGTGCGGCCGGATCAGAAGCGGGAAATGGTCGCTGCCTTGCAGTCTCGCGGACATACCGTCGCGATGACCGGTGACGGCGTCAACGACGTGCTCGCCCTCAAGGACGCCGACATCGGGGTCTCGATGGGTTCGGGCAGCCCGGCTACGCGAGCCGTGGCCCAGATCGTGCTGCTGGACAACAAGTTCGCGACGCTTCCGTACGTCGTCGCGGAAGGCCGCCGAGTGATCGGCAACATCGAGCGTGTGTCGAATCTGTTCCTGACCAAGACCGTCTACTCGGTGGTGCTTGCGTTCCTGATCGGCATCACCGGCGTCCTGTCCCAGGTCTTCGACTTCGAACCGCTGCCGTACCCGTTCCTTCCCCGCCACGTCACGATCGCAGCGTGGTTCACGATCGGTATCCCGGCCTTCATCTTGTCTCTGGCACCCAACAACGAGCGCGCGCGAACCGGTTTCGTCTCCCGCGTCATGCGCTTGGCGCTGCCGTCAGGTCTGATCATCGGCATCACCACGTTCATCTCCTACGTGCTGGCCTACCAAGGTCCGGACCAGACGGAGACCCAGAAGATCCAGGCCGGAACCAGCGCGCTCATCACGTTGATCATGATCGCCGTGTGGGTTCTGGCCGTTGTGGCCAGGCCGTACGTCTGGTGGAAGCTTGTTCTGATCGGTGGATCGGTAGCCGGTTATCTGATTCTGTTCGCTCTGCCGTTCACCCGAGAGTTCTTCAAACTGGATCCGAGCAACGTCGCTGCTACGACGCTCGCGATCACCCTCGGCGCGATCGGTGTTGTACTGGTGGAACTCTCGTGGTGGATCAGCGCACGCCTGCACGGGGAGAAACGGAAGATGTTCGCCACGCCGGACGACTTACCCGGCGAGCATCACCACGCGCACAGCGAGTAGACAGTTTCAGCGCCTGAACATCTGCACCCAGGCAATGCGATTGCCGCCGCGCTTCTTGGCCCGGTACATCGCATTGTCTGCGTGCTCGATCAGTTCGTTGACAGCTCGATCCGGTAAGTCCGTCTCGGGACTCAGATAGACACTGACGCCGGTACTGGCGGATACGGGATAGGGATCGGAGTCGGACGAGACCGCCGAATGTATCTCGGTGGCGACCTGTTCGATATCTCCTCGATCGACTCCGCGCAGGACGACGAACTCGTCCCCACCGATTCGCGCCACCACCGCATCGGGTCCGGCGGCAGCGATGAGGCGGTCGGCGACAGCGGTCAACGCATCGTCGCCCGCGACGTGGCCGTGAGTGTCGTTGAGGCTTTTGAACGAGTCGACGTCGATCAGAAGTGCGATCAGCGCCTGTGTTCGATCACTGCGCAGCAGATGCTGTGCCTCGTCTTGAAGTCCGCGGCGATTGAGCGTCGCGGTGAGGTAGTCCCGGTGGGCATTGCGTGCGTCGTCGGTCAGACGCAGCCAGACGATCTGCAGAATCCAGGCGGTGGAGAAAACCACACCGGCAACCATCAGATAGAGATTCACGACCACCCAGTTGTCGTTGACCGGTTCGGACATCGCCATGGCGGCCAGCGTCGTACAGACGGCAAGAGCCCAGCCGATGTGCGTGATGGCAACGCGTGGACTGTGAACTATCGCCGCGTAGAAACCGATCATGATGAACAGGATGCAGCCGATGGTTCCGACGAAAGCGGTGCGGACAGCGAAGAAAAGAGTGACGGCGAGCCACAGGTCGGCCCAGACGACAAAGGCCACGGATTGTCGCCAGGTGGGCCACGATTCGTTTCGTGCCCAACGGCAACCCGCGTAGATCCCGCTGATGCTTCCGACAGCGAGGACCGACCGCGCCAGGCCAGTGTCGGAACCGAAGCGACTCAACTGCATCGTCGCCGCGATCAGGGCGAAGAGGAAACACCACAGCGCAACCAATTTGCGCCCGGGAACGGTCAGCCCGCGGGTGTCGAGGAATCGGGGGAGCCAACTGTAATCGGTACGGTCTGACCACCACCGAGACAGCAGTTCACGCGTCGGGTGGGGATCGCTCCCCGTCCCGCGCAGTCCTGCATTCAAACCGGGCACCTGTCGATGTCGATGGGCGGTCAATCAGCTATTGGCGGGTTAACGCTACCTCGAGTAGTGCGAGGATCGTGAGCACGGACCTGCTTTCTGGCGCGGAGGCCGTCGACCTGTGAGAATCGAAGGGCGCGGAGGAACGATTCCGCCGAAGGATGTGCGTCAGCACCGGGAGAGGACACGGACATGGGTTTCTTGGACAACGTCAAGGGATTGGTCGAAAAGGGCCAGGAGCTCGCAGCGGAGAACTCCGACAAAGTTCACGACGCGATCGACAAGGTCGCCGACATTGCTGACGACAAGACCGGCAACAAGTACGGCGACAAGATCGACAAGGCAGCCGAGGCCGCCAAGAAGGCTGTTCCCGAAAAGCAGTAAGACCGGATTCGGCAATACCGTTTTTCGGTAACACCGTTGCTCAGGAGCCCGTAACCGAAAAGGTTGCGGGCTTCTGTGCGTCCGCTGGGTGAACTCCCAGGGTCGGCGGGCAGAATGAACGCGTGAACTTCACCTGGATTCTGCTGGTCGTCATTGCCGCCATTGCAGTCACCGGGCTGTCCAATCGACGAAACCTGCAGGCCCCGCTGGTTTTGGTGACGGTAGGTTCGGTCGCATCGTTCATACCCGGTATGCCGCGACCCGAACTCGACCCCCACGTCATTCTCGGTGTGGTCCTGCCGCCGCTGCTCTACTCGGCCGCTCTGAAGTTTTCGGTGGCGACCTTCAAACGCAACCTGGCACCGATCCTGCGTCTCGGCGTCGGAATGGTGTTGGTGACGGCGTTCGTGGTTGCCTTCTTCGCCGAATGGATGGTGCCCGAGTTCACGATCGGCGCCGCCCTCGTGCTCGGGGCCGTGATCGCGCCTACCGACGCCGTCAGCGCGGTGGCGGTCGGTCAGAAACTCGGGCTCCCGAAACGGGTCATCGCCATCCTGACGGGCGAGGGGCTCGTCAACGACGCCACCGCGCTGACGCTCTTCACCGTCGCCGTCGCAGCAGTGACCGGAACGCGAATTGCCACAGATTCGCCCCTGCTGTTTTTCGCGTACGAAGTGATCGGTGGCGTCGTCGTCGGCTTGGTGCTCGCGTTTGTCGTCAAGTTCGTTCGTGCCCGCATGTACGACTCTCCACTCGAAACCGGCTTGGGGCTGGTGCTCCCGTTCGCTGCGTACCTGGCCGCCGAAGAACTGCACGCGTCCGGTGTTCTGGCCGTCGTGGTCGCAGGCTTGGTGATCGGGCACTATTCGACGGATGCGTCGATCATGACGAGACTGCAGGAGCGCTCGGTGTGGTCGAGTCTGGACACTCTTCTCGAGATGTTCGTCTTTGCATACATGGGTCTACAACTGAGCTTCGTGATCGACGATGTTGTCGCCGACGGGCTTCCGGTGCTTCACGTGTTCGCATACGGTCTCGCAGTCCTTGCCGTGGTCATCGTGATTCGGCCTCTGTGGCTGTTCCTGAGTTACTCGCGTGTTCGATTCGGTGTAACCCTGCGCCGCGATCGCGAGAATCAACTGACGTGGAAACAGAATCTGGTGGTCTCGTGGGCGGGCATGCGCGGCGTCGTGACTCTTGCTGCCGCCGGCGGTATTCCGTTTGCGCTCTCGTCCGGCGAGCCGTTCCCCGGACGCGGCGTCATCCAGGCGATCGCGTTCATCGTCGCTGTCGGGACCCTGCTGATTCAGGGTTCGACTCTGCCGTTCATGATTCGCCGCCTCGACGTCGCGGATCCCTACGAGCAGTTGCGCACGCAGGAACAGATGGAGCTGGCACGCAACATTTCTCGCAAGGCCGGTGAGAAGGCGTTGGCCGACGCTGCGGCGCACCCTCCACCGGGGATCGACGGAAAGGAACTGCAGGCAATCGTCGAACGTGTGCGGCGTTCGATGCAGGCGAGGCTTCAACTCCAGGAGGTCGACGAAGACGCCGATCGCGAGGCTGTCCTGTGGAACGCGGGAGCGTTGTTCGACAAGTTCCGGCATCAGTCACTGCGCTCGCAGCGAGTTGCGCTGATCGCCGCACGCGACGACGGCGATCTCGACGACGAGGTATTGCGTACCGTATTGGAAGGACTCGACATCGAAGAGGCCGCAGCCGAGGAACGTGTCAGGCGTCGCCGAGCAGGCAGCGCGGGCAAATAGAGGGGAACACTGCGTATGACGGTTCGGAGTTCGAGAGTTCGCGCAGGCTGGGGAGTACTGGTGGCGAGCGCACTTCTCGTGAGCGTCGCCTGCGGATCGGATGTCTCGCCTGACATATCTGTCACCGACACCGAGACCACCACCACCCCGCCGGTCGAGAACAGTGCTCAACGCGGCGTCGTGTTCGACAGTCAACCTTTCACCAGCACAGCGGAAGTGGCGGCGTCCGGAGCGAGTGCGGTCAAGATCCTTTACGGCTCCACCTCCGGCATCGACGGCCGGGAGACTCAGGTATCGGGAACGGTGTTCACGCCGCCTGGAACTCCGCCGGAGGGTGGCTGGCCGATCGTTTCCATCGGCCATGGCACGACGGGTATTTCGGACGACTGTGCGCCGTCGACGTCGCCGACTCTTTTCGGCACGATCGGTCTGGTCGCGCCGTTCCTCGACTCGGGATACGTTGTCGCTGTCTCCGACTTCGAGGGTCTCGGCACTCCGGATCCGCATCCTTACCTGCAACCCGACACCGCGGCGTTCAACGTCATCGACGCGGTTCGAGCGGCGCGCAACGTCGTTCCGGACACCTCGACTCGGTGGGCGACTCTGGGGCTTTCCCAAGGCGGACAGGCCTCCTGGGCTGCAGCCGAGGAAGCCGAGACGTACGGCGACGGCCTCGAATTCGTGGGTGCGGCAAACCTGTCCCCGGCAGCGGATATCTCACCGATCATCTCGAGTGATTCCGAGGTGAATCTGTCTCTCCCACAGCAGCTGTTGCTCCCGTACGTGCTCGAAGGACTCTCACTCACCCATCCCGAACTCGAACGAACCGACTACGTGCGCGGAGCATTCGAGCAGAACTACGATCTACTCACCTCGTGCCTGACCTCTCGCGCGACCGAAAAGTTGGGCCTAGTCGGAAAGGTCACACCGGCCGACACCCGGCCCGCCACCGCCGAGGACGCGGATCGAATTCACGCGTGGCTCAGCGACGTTGCTCTCCCACGTCAACGGGCGAGTGGTCCCATGTACGTCGTCGTCGGTACAAACGACAACCTCATCCGTCCGGAGTGGACCGAGGCGGCGGTGGAACGTGCCTGCGCCGACGGTGACGTCATCGAGTTCCACGCGCGGCCGGGCGAGGGTCACGCGGACGGCGCCGCTGTGCCGGGAGCTGTTGCGTGGGTCAAGGATCGATTTGCAGGTGTGCCGGCGCCGAATACCTGCGGGTCGTGAATAGATGACGCCGTTGGAGCGAATCCGCGCTCTTGCACTGGCATTGCCGGAAGCAACCGAGCGGGTCAGCCACGGTGAAGCGTCGTGGTTCGTGCGCAAGGCGCCGCAGTTCGTCACCATGGCGGATCACCACCACGACGATCGCGTTGCGATCTGGGCCGCGGCACCCCTTGGGGCGCAGGCAGATTGGGTCAGACGCGATCCGTCGAGGTTCTTCGTCCCGCCGTACGTGGGTGGCCGCGGATGGATCGGCGTGTACCTCGACGTGCCGAGCGCCGACGAAACCGGGGACGAGAAATTTTGGAACGACGTCGCCGACGTCGTCGAAGATGCGTACCGCACGGTGGCTTCGAAAACTCTGATCCGGAAACTGGACGAGGATTCGCGTTGAGCCCGGCCGTGGTCGCGCTTCTGAGCGTACTGATTCTCGCGGTGGCCGGGGCGCTGACCGCGGTGTGGATGCGCACGAGACGTGAGGTGACCACCCCCACCGAGCGTGCCGTCCACGCGGCGCTCCATACGGCTTCGCTTGCAGCGCGACCACTTCGGCGCGGACTCGACAAGGATTCGGCGGCGGAGGCGGCGCCTCACCTACGCGAGCTGACCGGCGGTTCCGGCTTGGGCCTGGCGGACGCGTCGGGAAATCTGCTTGCCTGGGACGGTCGTCACGAAGCGTTGGCCGATCAGTTCCACGACGCCGCCATTCGCGCGATCGAAGGTGAGCGCCGGGTGCTCGTCACCCACGCAGACCTGGTGCGCGGATCGAGCGATCACAGCGTGCGAGCGCTGATTGCGCAACCACTGCTGATCGAGGACATCGGCGTAGTCGGGGTGATGGGAATCGTCACCAGCGAAGATCCGTGGCCGGGGATGCTCGGAGCGGTCACCGAGGTCGCTCGGTACGCCTGCAGCCAGATCGAACTCGCCGACCTCGACGCGTCCCGGGCCCTGTTGGATCGAGCGGAAGTGCGGGCTCTGCGCGCGCAGATCAGTCCCCACTTCATCTACAACGCGCTCAACACCGTCGCGTCCTTCGTGCGGACCGACCCGGCGCGTGCCAGAGAACTGATTCTCGAGTTCGCGGACTTCACCCGGTACTCGTTTCGATCAGCGGGCGAGTTCACCCTGCTCGCCGACGAGCTACGCAACATCGATCGGTATCTGACTCTCGAACGCGCGCGATTCGGGGAGGCGCTGAACGTCCGCCTTCAGGTTGCACCCGAAGTGCTCAACGTGGTGCTTCCCTTCCTGGCACTCCAGCCGCTGGTCGAGAACGCGGTTCGTCACGGCATTTCGAGTAAGCCGGAGGGCGGCACTGTCAGCATCGTGGCCGCGGACGAGGGACCGGACTGCATCATCAGCGTCGAGGACGACGGAGTGGGGATGGATCCCGAACTACTGCGCTCCGGTTCACTCGACGCCATCGAGTCGGGATCGGGACGACCCAGCGCGCGGGAAGCCGCTCACGTCGGATTGGCCAACGTCGACGACAGGCTTCGCGCCGCGTTCGGAAACGACTACGGACTCGTGGTGGAGACGGCGCCGGGCGCCGGAACGAAGGTCAGTATGCGTGTTCCCAAGTTCAAGCAGGGGATTCACGTCTGATTCTCGCCTTCGATGATCAGGCTGAAACCGTCGTGGGAACATGGACCTGTTGTGAACGAGACTGACACTGATGCCCAGCTAACCGTCCTCGCCGTCGACGACGAGAAACCAGCCCTCGACGAGCTGGCGTTCTTGCTGCGCGCAGAGGGCTCGGTCGCGCACGTTCACACTGCATCGGATGCGACGACCGCGTTGAGGATCCTGCGCGGTGGAAGCATCGACGCGGTATTTCTCGACATCAACATGCCCGGACTCGACGGTCTCGAACTGGCCGGCATTCTCTCCAACTTCGCCACGCCGCCGCCCGTGGTGTTCGTGACAGCGCACGACGATCGAGCAGTTGCGGCATTCGATCTCGGTGCCGTCGACTACCTACTCAAACCGCTCCGGGAGGAGCGTCTCGCTCAGGCCGTTCAACGGATCGTGGGGTTGGCCGGGCGCGCCAAGAGCGAGAGCAAGCCCGAAGCTGCGTCGACCGACGAGGTGATCCCGGTGGAACTGGGCGGTGTCACGACGCTCGTTCAGCGGTCCTCGGTGGAGTGGGTGGAAGCCGACGGGGACTACGCGCGTTTGCACACTGCAGGGAAGTCGCACCTGGTGCGCATCCCGATCTCGACGCTCGAATCACGCTGGGCCGACGCCGGCTTCCTGCGCGTTCACCGCTCCTATTTGGTGTCTCTGGCGCTGGTCACCGGTATCCGCACGGTGGGCAGTGGATTGGTGGTGTGTCTGCGCCCGCACGGCGACAAGCCTCCGGTCGAGCTTCCGGTCAGCCGCAGACACACCCGTGAACTCAAGGATCGTCTGGTTCGTGCGCCCAAGCAGAGTTGGTTGTCGCGATGACGTCGCAGTCCGATCCTCCTCAACGTGAGCGTGTGGTGTTGGCGCAACGCAGCGGCGCTCGGATCGTGCGGACACGGGTGGAGGTGCAGGAACAGACCGAGGTCGGTGACGCCATGATCCGGGGTCTCGTTCGCGCGCAGTTGGGGCTGGCGATCCGCCTTGCAGTCGTCGCAGCCGGGCTCCTGTGTGCCGTACCGCTTCTGACGCACCTCTTCCCGACGCTGTCGGACGTCGCTGTCCTGGGAATCAGATTGCCGTGGCTCGTGATGGGCGGCGCGGTGTATCCCCTGTTGTTGATCACCGGCTGGGTGTTCGTACGTCGGGCGGAACGGAACGAGCAGGACTTCACCGACATCGTGGACGACTGAGCGCGGCGCTGTGGGAGGACAACCTATCCCGGTGTTGACGGTGATCGGCATCGTGGCAGCGGCTGTGGCGACGGTGGCGATCGGTATCTACGGAGTTCGGCTCGCTCGCACCACCTCGGACTTTCTCATCGCGTCGAGGACCGTCAGCGCGCGGTGGAATGCGACGGCCATCTCCGGTGAGTACCTTTCTGCTGCTTCGTTTCTCGGAGTCGCCGGGTTGGTCGCGAAATACGGTGCAGACGCCCTCTGGTATCCGATCGGATTCACCGCCGGATACCTCGCGCTGTTGCTGTTCGTCGCAGCGCCGCTTCGGCGTTCGGGTGCGTACACCGTCCCCGATTTTGCCGAATTCCGTCTCGGCTCACCGCGCTTGCGCAAGCTCGCGATGCTCGTGGTCGCGATGGTGTGCATCCTGTATCTGATTCCGCAGTTCCAAGGCGCGGGCCTGACGCTCAACATCTTGCTCGGTGTTCCCAGTTGGATCGGCGGCGTTGCGGTCGGCGTCATCGTCATCGCCAACGTCGTGGGCGGCGGGATGCGCTCGATCACCTTCGTTCAGGCCTTCCAGTACTGGCTCAAACTGACCGCCGTCGCGATTCCCGCTGTGGCACTGACCTTCTACTTCTTCGGCGATCACAACGACGTCGGCGCGTCGATGCCGCCGACGGTCACCACTGCAACGACGGTGGACATCACCACCGACGTCGTGGTCCAGGTGTCCGAGCCGGTGACGGTCAGCGGTGGCACGGTCGACGGGCGAGCGGTCGAAGGCACCGTCACCCTTGGGCCAGGGGAGCACACCCTCGGTGAAGGCATGTCCATGGTCCTCGACGCAGGAGCCGCGGTCCCGGTCGTCGCCGGAGCGCCTGCGCAGAACTCGGACTGGATCACTCCAGGTTGGGGTTTCGGTGGGCCGCACCCGATGTATCAGGTGTACTCGCTGATGCTCGCCACATTCCTCGGAACTCTCGGCCTGCCTCACGTTCTGGTCCGCTTCTACACCAACCCCGACGGCCGGGCCGCTCGTCTGACGTCGCTCGCAGTTGTCGGTCTGGTCAGCGTGTTCTACCTGTTTCCGACACTCCTGGGTGTCTTCGCTCGCCTGTATGTTCCGCAACTTCTGATCACGGGTACCTCGGATGCCGCGGTGCTGCTGCTGCCGGGATCGGTGTTCTCGGGGTGGGGTGGACAACTGCTGGCAGCCCTCGTGGCGTCCGGTGCCATTGCGGCCTTCCTGTCGACGTCGTCCGGATTGCTCGTCAGCATCGCAGGGGTCCTCAGTACCGATGTACTCCGCGGGCGAGTTCGGGATTTCCGCATTGCCGCACTCCTGGCGGGTGTCGTTCCGCTCGTGCTGTCGCTGGCGGTGGTATCGGTCGACCTCTCGAGAACCGTCGGACTGGTGTTCGCGGTCGCGGCGTCGACGCTCTGCCCTCTGCTCGTGTTGGGCATCTGGTGGCGCGGCCTGACCGCCGTCGGCGCCGGGGCAGGGATGGTGGTCGGCGGGTTCGTCGCGGGAACTGCCGCTACCGTCGCAGTTCTGGGCGGTTTGTCGGAGAACGTCCTCGGTGGCTGGCCGGCGGCCATTTTCGCGTTCCCGGCCGCGGTGAGCGTGCCGCTGGCGTTCGTCACGATGATCGTCGTGAGCAAGGCGTCGGCGAAGCAGGTACCGGCAGATATTGCGCGAATCTTCACGCGGATGCACGCCCCTGAACGGCTCGGAATGGGCTCCGACCGCGAGGACGATCTCCGCCAACCCTGACTTTCATCGCCCAGGGCACCTGCCGTTGGTCGCGCCTGCCTGACCGTTCGGCGCAGCGCGCGACTGCTCAGCGTGTGACTGGCACCACAGCATCTTCATGTGACTCCGATCTCACTAACGTCTGTGCGTAGTTCACTTCACACGCGAGGCGAGGAGCCGGCAGTGTCCACAGCAGAAATCAGTGAGGGGTCGCCGCAAGAGCGACGCACCCCGGATGCCCAGGCATTCATAGACATGCAAGCGAGTCCCGAATTCCAGGAACTCCGAACGCGTCTGCGCAAGTTCGTTTTCCCCATCACTGCATTCTTCCTGCTCTGGTATGCGGTGTACGTCGTCCTGGCTACCTACGCGCACGACTTCATGGCCACCAAGGTTCTCGGAAACATCAATCTCGGCATCATCCTCGGCCTCGGGCAGTTCGTCACCACCTTCGCCATCACCGCGTGGTACGTGAAGTTCGCCGGCCGTGAGCTCGATCCCCGCTCCGCCGCCATCCGCGAAGAACTGGAAGGTCCCGCACAGTGATCACCACACTCGCCGCGTCCGGAACGGACGTAGGAAACCCCGCCTTCAACATCGCGATCTTCCTCGCGTTCGTCGTCGTGACCATGACGCTGGTCATCCGCGCCAGCCGGACCACCAAGAAGGCATCCGACTTCTACACCGGGGGTGGACAGTTCACCGGCCCGCAGAACGGCTTCGCCATCGCCGGCGACTACCTGTCGGCGGCGTCGTTCCTCGGCATCGCAGGCGCTATCGCCGTGTACGGCTACGACGGTTTCCTGTACTCCATCGGATTCCTTGTCGCCTGGTTGGTTGCGCTGCTTCTGGTGGCCGAATTGCTCAGGAACACCGGAAGATTCACGATGGCTGACGTCCTGAGCTTCAGGCTCAAGCAGCGTCCGGTGCGTATGGCGGCAGCGCTGTCCACTCTGGCAGTTTCCCTCTTCTACCTCCTTGCTCAGATGGCCGGCGCCGGTGGACTTGTGGCGCTGCTGCTCAACATCGACGGCAAAGTGGGACAGTCGATCGTCGTCGCAATTGTCGGTGTGCTGATGATCGTGTACGTCTTGGTCGGCGGCATGAAGGGCACCACCTACGTACAGATGGTCAAGGCGGTTCTGCTGGTCGCCGGAGCCGGCATCATGTTCGTGCTCGTACTGTGGGCAGTGCGCGGCAACTTCTCTCAGTTGCTCGCCAATGCGCAGGACATGGTCAACAGCTCCACCACCAAGGGTGTGCAGGGACGAGACATCCTCGGGCCCGGTGCGAAGTACGGACTCTCCGGAATGACGAAGCTCGACTTCATCTCTCTCGGAATCGCTTTGGTGCTCGGCACCGCCGGCCTGCCGCACGTGCTGATGCGCTTCTACACGGTGCCCACTGCCAAGGAAGCTCGCCGCTCGGTGACCTGGGCGATCGCGCTGATCGGCGCCTTCTACCTGTTTACACTGGTTCTCGGCTACGGCGCGGCCAGCATGGTCGGACCGGACAAGATCTTGGCGGCACCCGGTAAGGAGAACGCGGCAGCTCCGCTGCTCGCCTTCGAACTCGGTGGCACCATCTTCCTCGGCATCATCTCCGCGGTGGCGTTCGCGACCATCCTCGCCGTCGTTGCCGGCCTCGCGATCACTGCGTCCGCGTCGTTCGCCCACGACATCTACGCCAGTGTCATCAAGCGCGGCAACGCAACCGAGGAGCAGCAGGTTCGAGTTTCTCGAATCACCGTCGTGGTCATCGGACTCGTCTCCATCGTTCTCGGCATCATGGCGATGGGGCAGAACATCGCCTTCCTGGTGGCTCTCGCCTTCGCAGTGGCGGCCTCGGCGAACCTGCCCACCCTGCTGTACTCGCTGTTCTGGAAGAAGTTCAACACCACCGGTGCACTCTTCAGCATCTACGGCGGTTTGATCAGCTGCTTGACGCTGATCGTCTTCTCCCCGGCAGTGTCGGGCAAGGCGTCGTCGATGTTCCCGAACTCCGACTTCGCCTGGTTCCCGCTCTCGAACCCCGGCATCGTCTCGATCCCGCTGGCATTCGTCCTCGGCATCGTCGGTACATACATCGGACGCAACAAGATCGAAGATCCGGCAAAGCAGGCAGAGATGGAAGTTCGCTCCCTCACCGGCGTCGGCGTCGAGAAAGCCGTCAGCCACTAAAAGGGGCAAAGCCCCCGTGCGCCTTTCCGGTACCTCTGGTTACGGAAAAGGCGCACGGGGCTTATTGTTCTGCCATGGCAAAGCTCACAGTGAAAATCGACGTTCCGCTTCCTCCTCAAGAAGTGTGGGACAAGGCTTCCGATCTCAGCGGCTACGAAAACTGGCTCGTGGTTCACGACGGATGGCGCAGTGAACTTCCCGAGCAATTGGGTGTCGGCACCGAGATCAGCTCGGTCGTGACCGTGAAGGGCCTGCGCAACCGCGTTCGGTGGACCATCAAGAAGTACGACGTCCCGAAGGCGATCTCGCTCAAGGGAGACGGCAAGGGCGGGGTCAAGCTCGGTCTCGAACTCGACGTGAAGGCAAAGGGCGACGGGTCGGAACTTGCGCTGACAGTCGAGTTGGGTGGCGCGCCGCTGTTCGGCCCGATCGGTTCGAGTGTGGCGCGGGCGCTCAAGGGCGATGTGGAGAAGTCGCTGGCCCAGTTTGTCCAGATCTACACCTAGTTTGTCGAGATATACACATAGAGCTACTTCACCGCTAACATGAGCTAGGATTCTTTTCGGCGGGATAAACCAGGCATCGGTTGGTTATTGGTGCGGGTCCCGCCGGAAAGGATTCGCTCAATGTCGTCTCGTCACGGGTACGGCGCACCACCTGCGTCCATGCCTCGATCCGTGCAGGTTCTGATCGGACTCCTGGCGGTAGTTGCAGTCGGTGGAACCGCAGCATTTGCGGTGACGTTCAAGAGCGTCAGCGACAAAGGAGAACCCGGCGTGGGCGCCGCTGCTGCTGCGACAGCAACCAATTGCGACAACCCGGAAACCGTGCCTGTGGCGGCGGATCCGTCGATCGCCTCAGCGCTCGAAGCCGTCGCCGCTGCCATTCCCGCTGCGGATCTCGGGTGCATGTCACTGCGCGTGACGCCGCAAGATCCTGCGCTCACCGTCGCGGCGATCGCCGACGGCACGGCACCCGGCCTGTGGATCCCTGATTCGAGTGAATGGCTGGACAAGGTTTCGGCGAGCGGGCGGGAGATTCGCCGGATCAGCAGTTCGGTCGCGTCCACCCCTGTTGTCACCGTCTCGGCGCCGGGTAGCGAGGCACCCGGTGCATGGACGGATGTCCTCGGCGCTCCAGCACTGCACATCGGTGATCCCCTGACCAGTGCCGTCTCCAGTGCGCCGATCGTGGCAGCCTTTGCCGAGACCCAGTCGCGGGGCGGGGACCTCACGTCCATTTCGGCAGCCCTGGTCCCGGTGGCGCAAGCGCAGTACGGAAATCTGAAGGAAACCGGTTCGACCGGACGCATCCAAACCGTGGACGCGGACGGCGGGACCGCGGTGACTACCGAGCAGACCTTCGAGGCTTATCTCGCCGCGCATGCGGACAGTGGACTCGCCGCGTCGGTACCGACGTCCGGTTCGGTCTTCATGGATTACCCAATGGCAAGTATGGGCGCAGACTCGTCGACAGACGAAGCCGGCAAACTGCTGGCGGCGGCTCTGACGTCGGACACCGGACGCTCCGTGCTCGCCGGCCTCGGGTTCCGCGGCGCGGATCAGGCCCCACTGGTCGCCGGCGGAGTGGGGAAGGTTGTGTCGCTGGTGCCGTCCGATCCGGCTGTGGTCACCAAAGCCCTGGCGCGGTACGAGATTCTGTCCAGACCATCGCGCGCATTGGCGGTTGTCGACGTCTCGGGGTCCATGGACTACATGCAGGACGGGATCACTCGAATGGCCGCGACCGCGCAGGCCGGCGACATCGCGATCCGAATGTTTCCCGCCAACGCACAATTGGGCCTCTGGGCATTCTCCGTGGACCTCGGTGACGGGACGGACTACCGCGAACTCGAACCCATCGCCCGTATGGATGCAACGGAAGGCGAGACAGACCATCGGAGCAAACTACTGTCTCAGATCGACAATCTCTCTTCGATCGTCGGCGGTGGAACAGGTTTGTACGACAGCGTTCTCGCCGCGTATCGGTCGGTGCAACAGTCCTACGATCCGGCGTCGATCAATTCGGTGATTCTGCTGACCGACGGTGCCAACGACGATCCGGCAGGGATCTCGCTGCAAGAACTTCTCGACACCCTGACTCGCGAACAGGACCCGACGCGCCCGGTGCCGATCATCACCATCGGCGTCACCGATGACGCCGATACCGATGTGCTCGAGCAGATTTCGGCACTCACCGGCGGCAACAGTCACTTCGCTCCGACACCGGCAGACATCCCGAAGGTCTTCGTCGGCGCGATCAGTGGACGCGCCGGCTGAATTACTCGAGAACGGGTGCGTCCGCGCTGTCCGTGATCCATTCGGTCGCGAGCTTCTCGAGGGTGCCGTCGGCATAGAGCGCATCCACGGCGGCAGAGACACACGCAGTCAGCGGACTGTTCTTCTCGAGCACCAAACCGAAGAATTCGGTGACCGCGTTGGGCCGCGGAAACTGACCCACGATGACGGACCCGGGGAGTTCGTTCTCGGTGATGTGGAATCCCGTCGGGATGTCGACGACCAGCGCCTCGATCTCACCCGCGGCCAGCGCTGCTTTCGCGTCGTCCGTGGTCGCGAACTCGCGTGGCGCAGTGGTCGGAACAATCGTGTCGGTGATCGCCGCAAGGCTGGTGGAACCCGTCTGAGCGCCCAAGCGGTAGCCCGCAAGATCCGCAAGATTCTTTGCACCAGCAGCTTTGCTTCCGCGTGAGGCGATCACCGACTGCGCCACTGCGTAATACGGCGAGCTGAAGTCGACGTTCTCGCGGCGTTCCCCGGAAATCGTGAACTGATTGGCATCGAAGTCGAAACTCTTGGGGCCCGGTTTCAACGCGTCGTTGAAGGCGACCGTGGTGAAGCGCACCTGCTCGGTGGTGTATCCGAGCTTGTCGACGACGGCGCGGGCCACCGCGCCCTCGAAGCCCTTGCCGTTCGACGGATTATTGTCGACGAACCACGGTGCGTACGCCGGTGAATCGGTTGCGATGGTCAAGACACCGTCTTCGAGGGTGGTCCCGCTCTGGGGTCCGCACTTGTCCACCGCGGTGGTCGAGGGCAGTTTGGTGAAGGCCTCGGGAACCGTGGTCGTGGTATCCGCTGCCGCAGGTGCCTCCGGCTGCGACGAACACGAGCCCAACAAGATCGAGGAAGCGAAGATCGCGGTCACGGCAACAGCGCGTCGTGTCATAGGCACAAGGCCATCTTGCCTGTTTGTCCGGTACGGACGTGACGGGGGTCTCGTACGAGAGGTGTTCACGCAGCTGAGCGTCGTAGCGCAAGGCGCTCAGACGGCGTCGTCCCACCCCAGACTCCGTGCGGTTCAGCGGTCTCGAGTGCAAAAGTCAGGCAGTCCCGGATGACAGGGCAGCGGAAGCACACCTGCTTCGCGGAACTTTCTCGTGCAGTCCGATTGCGTCCGCGTTCTTCACCCGGCGAATAGAACACCGCCGGGTCCACCGTCTTACAGGTGGCGAACATCCGCCAGTTGTTGTCCACTAACGGCCCCGGGGAACTGCGAACTGTCATCGTGGTCTCCTCTCCCATCGAGAATCCAGTCTCGCCCGTGGCCCTGCGCTGCGGCAGGTTTCCGATCCACCAGATTTCTACTGCCATACGCAGCGGTATCCAGACACAGCGGTTTCCAGCACAATGAGGAAATGGCAACGACTGATCGGGGTCAGATCACGCTCGACGGCACAACGGTGTCCGTGACCAATCTGGGCAAGATCCTCTACCCCGAGAGTGGGACCACGAAGGCCGAAGTCATCGACTACTACACCCGTATCGCCGCAGTCATGCTTCCGCACGTCGTCGGTAGGCCGGGTACTCGTAAGCGTTGGCCGAACGGCGTCGATGGCCAGTCCTTCTTCGAGAAGAACCTTGCGTCGTCTGCGCCGCAGTGGCTTACCCGAGCGTCGCTGCAACACTCGGATCGTGTTGTCACTTATCCGATCTTCGATTCCGTTGCATCCCTGGCGTGGTTGGGGCAGCAGGCGGCACTCGAATTGCACGTTCCCCAATGGCGGTTCGACGGTTCCGAGCGTGGCCCGGCGACACGACTGGTGTTCGATCTCGATCCGGGTGAGGGCGTGGGGTTGGCCGAGTGCGCCGAGGTGGCGAGGTCGATTCGAGATCTGGTTGCAACTCTGGGGTGGACTGCTTATCCGGTAACCAGTGGTAGCAAGGGAATCCACCTCTACGTTCCGCTGGATCGAACTTTGGACGGCAGTGGTGCGTCGACTGTCGCCAAGCAGATCGCCACCGGATTGGAGAAGCTTCACCCGGATCTCGTCACCGCAACGATGGCTCGAAATGTCCGGGCCGGCAAGATCTTCGTGGACTGGAGTCAGAACAACGCAGCCAAGACCACCATTGCGCCCTATTCGATGCGCGGTCGCGATCAACCCTATGTTGCCGCGCCGCGTAGTTGGGACGAACTCGACGATCCGAAGCTGCGCCACCTGCTGTTCGACGAGGTTCTGGAGCGCGTCGAATCAGAAGGTGATCTGCTGCGCGACTTGGATCCGCCCGTCTCGACGGCTGTGGCCGACACGTTGACGCACTATCGCAACAAACGATCGGCTGATCGGACGCCCGAGCCGATCCCGGCTGCGGTGGACAAGGAGACAGCGGGCAATACCTTTGTGATTCAAGAACATCACGCCAGGCGATTGCATTACGACGTACGTCTCGAGCGGGACGGTGTGCTCGTATCCTGGGCAGTCCCGAAGGGTGTGCCGACCAGTGCCGGAGAGAACCGGTTGGCCGTGCACACCGAGGATCATCCGCTCGAATACGCCACGTTCTCCGGCACGATTCCGAAGGGGGAGTACGGCGGCGGTTCGATGACGATCTGGGATTCCGGAACATACGAGACCGAGAAGTGGCGTGACGACGAGGTGATCGTGCGCCTCCGTGGGAAACGGGTGCAGGGACGATTCGCGCTGATCCGGACAAAGGGTGACCAGTGGTTGATGCATCTGATGAAGGATCAGAACGCGAGTTTCGGAACGGAGTTTCCCAAGAATCTCGAGCCGATGCTTGCCACCGCTGGAACGCTCGATGGCCTCGATCCGCAGGAGTGGGCTTTCGAAGGAAAGTGGGACGGTATTCGGGTGATTCTCGAATACCGTTCGGGCACAATGTCACTCCGTAGTCGCGCGGGTAACGACAAGACCCGAGACTATCCAGCACTTTCCGGGTTGGCTGAGATCCTGGACGGTCATGACGTGGTTCTCGACGGAGAAGTCGTGGCGTACAACGACGCGGGTGTCACTGATTTCGGTCTCCTCCAGCGCGGCGGGGATCCAGTTTTTCTGGCCTTCGATCTTCTGTACCTCGACGGAGTGTCTTTGCTGCGGAAGTCCTATTCTGATCGCCGTACCGTGTTGAATGCATTGGCGGGCAAGGTCGGTGAACTCGAGGTGCCGCCACAAATCGAGGGAACGGCGGAGAACGCGTTGGAGGTGAGTACCGATGCCGGGTGGGAAGGGATTGTCGCCAAACGTCGTGCATCGGTCTACCTTCCGGGTCGGCGGGGGTCGAGTTGGATCAAGGTGAAGAACTGGCGCACCCAAGAAGTGGTGATCGGTGGGTGGCGCACCGGACAGGGCAATCGAGCGCAGGGAATCGGCGCGCTGCTCATGGGTATTCCGGGCGAGCACGGGTTGACCTACGTGGGGCGCGTCGGCACCGGCTTCAGTGATCGCGACTTGGAGTCTTTACTTGCGACACTGGAACCGCTGCGTCAGAAGGAAAGTCCGTTCGGGGAGGAACTGCCCGCCGACGACCGCAAGGGAGCAGTGTGGGTGAAACCGGAACTCGTCGGTGAGGTGCGGTTCATGGATTGGACGAAGACCGAGCGTCTGCGTCATCCGAGTTGGCGAGGCCTGCGGGAGGACAAGAAATCGGGCGACGTGGTGCGGGAAACAGTGCAATGACGGCCAACGCACCGACGAACGCGACTGCGGCACAGATTTGGATTCCGGTACTCATCGCCGAGGTGTAAGCCTGATTCGCTGCGTCGGTCAAGGCACTCGCTGGGGGAGCGCCGGCATGGATCTGCGCCAGATCGGCTGTGGAAGTGTCGACTCCGGGTTCGAAGCGGGACCGGAAAACGGTGGCTACGACCGTCCCGATGACGGCGACGCCCAGAACTCCACCCAACTCTCGCACGACGCTGTTGATCGAACTGGCCATCGAAGCCTGCTGGGGCGCAACCGAAGACATGGACGCAGTTGTGGCCGGAGCCATGACCAATCCCATCCCCGCGCCGACCAGCGCCATGATCGCAGCCAGGATTCCGAACGGTGCGTACCTATCCGCTGCGATCGACAAGACCAACAGTCCCACGGACATGACTGCGAGGCCGCTCGCGATCGAACAGCGCACGCCGAATCGGCCGACCACACGATCGCTGCTGGAGGCGACAGCCGCCATCACTATCGCAAACGGAACAGCACCGACGCCGGCGACCAATGGACCGTAGCCACGGACTAATTGGAGGTATTGCGTGTACGTGAAGAGAACTCCGAACAGGGCGAAGAACGTTACGGCCAAGATGGCATTGGAGATGCTGAACACTCGACTGGTGAAGATACGCACGTCGGTCATCGGCGCCGGGGTCCGCAGTTCCCACCAGACGAATCCGGCGAGAAGTGCTGTTGCGCTCACGATCTCCAGAAGCGTGACGGGCGAAGACCATCCGCGAAGGCTTGCCTGAGTGAGGGCATCCACCATCAAAGCCAGTCCGCCGGCGGACAACAGGAGGCCGGGGATGTCGAACGAACCCTTCGTGATTCCTCTTGCCGGGGGCACAAGAAGAATCGTCGCGGCGATCACACCGGCGACCAGAGGGAGGTTGATCCAGAAGACACTTCCCCAACTGAAATGTTCGAGTAGTACGCCACCGGCTACCGGACCGATCGCGATTCCGAGTCCGGCGGTTGCGGACCAGATGCCTATCGCCCGACCTCTCTCGTGCGGGGCGAACATCGAGACGACAAGTGACAGCGTCGCGGGCATGACCAGTGCGGCAACTGCTCCCATCACTGTTCTCCACCCGATCAGCTGCAATGACGTGTGAGAGAGGGCGGCGCAGGCAGACCCGAGGGCAAAAAGTGTGAGGCCGGTCAGAAGTATTCGTCGGTGACCGAATCTCGCGCCCAGTCCACCCGCCGTGATGAGCAAGGCGGCGAACGCCAGTGTGTACGCGTTGTTGATCCATTGCAGGTCGACGGTGGTGGCGTGCAGTTCGCGGGCCAGGGTGGGGATGGCGGTGTTGAGGACGGTGTTGTCGATCGTGACGACGACCAGGGATGTACAGAGGGCGCCTAGTGCTGCCCATCGTCGCCGGTCAGTGGGTTCCAGAGAATTCATCATGTCCTTACGAATGTAACCTTACGGATGTTTAGTGATGAGAACGTACCGCTTCGCCTTACATGTGTAAAGTTTGTCTGGTGAGTCATGGTCCCGAGGAAGCCGATGAAACTGAAACCAGTGGTTCTCGGAGTTCTCGCGCCCGAAATCCGCGAGGAAGCGGCGCACGACTGCGCGGCGAGATCGTTGCCGCAGCGGCGACGCTCATCGCTCGGACCGGATCGGATCAGGCGGTGACGCTTCGATCGGTCGCTCGCGAGGTCGGGATCTCTGCCCCTTCGATCTATGGACATTTTTCCGATCGCGACGCCATTGTCGAAGCGGTTGTCTCCGAATCGCTGGAGCAGTTGCATCTCGCCGTGGCCGACGCAGTGGCCGCGCATTCCGACCCCGTCGAGGGCCTGTACGCCGGTTGCTCGGCGTACGTCGAGTTCGGCATTTCCGAGCCTGCTCGGTATCGGGTCTTGTTCGGGTGGTCCAGGCCGAAAGGTCAATCACCACGATCGGATACGCGAGGGCTGGCTGCGTTCAACACTCTGGTGACCAACCTCGACGCGTGTGTCGCCGCTGGGAAGTCAAACAGCACAGACACTTTTGTCGATGCCGTGTCGATCTGGACCTCGCTGCACGGGCAGGTGATGTTGCGTGCCGATCTCCCGGAGTTCCCGTGGCCGTCGACGGATACCGTCAGTGAGATGGTGAGGAGCCTTGCGCGGCTTGTGAACTGACGCGGCGGCCGTTTGTCGATCGGCAACCCTGTTAGGTCTGCTCGAGCATCGTGAGATAGGCATCGAGTTGAGCTGCGCCGGCAAGTAGGTTGCGACTGCGCGAGGTCAGCCGGTCTTGCCAGGAGTCGAGGAACGCCGCCAATGTGTCCGCTCCGCCGGCCTCGCGCAGCGAATCGACGAATTGGGCGACCTGCGACAGTCGGTAGCCGCCGCGTCGCAGTTGCCTTGCGATCTCGGCGTCGCGCACACATTCCGGCCCGTATTCGCGATAGCCCGTTGCCTGTTCGCGCTCGGGGCGCAGAATGCCGTGTTCTTCCCACGTGCGCAGTGTCGCCGGATGAACGCCGAGACGGCGCGCGAGTTCACCCACCGTCAACGCTGGTCCGTGCACGCGTGCCGGTGCTGTGGTGGACAGAGTCCCCAGCGCTGTGGCTACCTCGGTGCGGGTGCCGCGCTCGGCGAGCAGCGTCACGTGCGCACTGTCGATCAGGCGGTAGGCGGACTCGGTGTCGCCCTGATTGGTCGCCCGCATGATTTCCGTAGCTTGTTGGTGTCCGTGACCGCTGCGCAACGCGAGGAAAGTACGCAGGGCCTGCGCGTGAAGAGGCGTGTAGCGCCGGTAGCCGGTGTTGCTGCGCTCGGTCGGAGGGAAGATGCCGGCGTCGTCGTA